>JAJZKL010000175.1 GCA_021804185.1 Thermoplasmata archaeon
TCTCAAGATATTAGAACAGTTTAATGCCCCTCAGCTTTATTTCTGTGGGATTACAACAGACCATTGTGTCAGTACCTCTGTGAGGATGGCTTCTGATTATGGCTTCGATACGACCCTCATATATGATTGCTGTGCTACGTTTGACAGATATACTAAGGATAAGAGGAGGATAGATGCACAGCTTGTGCATGATTCTGCGATATCATCTCTGGATGGTGAATTCTGCAGGGTTGCAGTGTACTCAGAAATTTTTAAATGATGCTCATGGTTGCAGGGATGATTTCTAACCCATAATTGAGCATTTGAATACATCTTTAAGTGATGGTTAAATATTCTCTTCATGATTAATGTCGGCTTCTATTATTCAGTTATTAGTGGTAGAGAGCAGGATTTTGAACAGCGGTTTCTTCAAGTAGTGAAGATCTTGAAGAACAGTGAATCAGGCATCAGAGATGCAAAGCTTTACAGAGAGCTTGGAACCCCTGGGGAGTACATGATCTTCACTGAGTGGGAGAGCGTTGACCATTTCAGGAAGTTCACTGAGAGTATGGCATTCAAGAACACAACAGAGGAGGGAAAGAAAATACTGAAAAGCCACCCCAGACACATTGTACTCAGGGCAGATACAACCTGATACCTGTATTGCAATTATTCAGCGATCGCCCTTGTTCTGGAACTTGAATATATCCTGAAGAATAAGAGGCTCATCACCAACAAAAAGAATCCGCCAACGATGGTTGCATAGAATATCTGAGTCTGCATGGCGGAATCATTCAGAATGGTGTTTATATTCAGGGTCTTCCCCAGGATATAAGGATACTGGGAATAGGCAAGGAAAAAGACGGATATGGCAATTATTCCCTGGAAGAATATCTTGTTATGCAGGTACTTTTGAAAGGTCTCCTTCAAGTTGAGAATTGGAACTGCTATAGTAAGGACAAAGGGTATAGCCAGGGAAAAATAATTTGTCACATCTCCAAGACTGATAAACGATATCCCTGCTATGACCAAGCCGGCAATCACTGTGTATAAAGAAAACCATCTGTAAACGCTTAGACTGTAAAAAATTGAAGCAAGGCCGAAAAGGATGATGGCCGAACCTAAAATGAAACCGTCATTCGGAAGAAATGACACGAATTTCAGAAAGGAAAAGGACCTCGCAGCATAGTTGATGCCGGCACCGCTTATCACAGCCGAGTATACCATCAATACTATCGCCCCAAGGACAAAAGTTACAACAGCATAAAGCTGGTACAGGATCTTCTTGTTCAATAACCTGTTTTTCCAAACATACTCCGCAGATATAATTGATGCGTTCCTCAAGATGTAAACGATCAGGAAGAAGAGAATATAACTTACAAAAGTGTAGGCAATAAATGGCAGAATTGAGGGCACCAGAGCTTCAAGATTAACCACATAAAAAACAAAGAATGTACCTGTTACCTCCCATATGGGGATAATGTAACCGATTACCTTCTTCCTGCTCTCTTCATAACGGAATATGATGGATGAAGCAGCCATTAACTCGATGGAGAGAATCGCTATGAAAAGAGAGAATATGATGAGGTTAAGATACACTTCAGGGTAAAACTGTGCCACTTTACTTCACCTCCATGGATAGGTCATCTGAAATTGTGTGCAACTTCAGAACCCTATTTGCAAAATAGAAAGTGAACGGAACAACTATGAGATAGAACAATATTATTCCAATTCCCAGTGGGATCACAGAGGATGAGGTATTGGCTGCTGAAGAGACCGTCATAACATTGTAAATGATCCAGGGCTGCCTTCCAACTTCATCTGTCACCCATCCTGAGTCATATACAAGTTCTATAAGCACACCCGCCCCGATCATGCCGTAAAGGCTCAGTCTGTTCAGATAATTTCTTCTGATTATCATCCTGTAAAGCAGATAAAGACCGAATAGTCCGACAAGTGACCCCCCGCCCACCATCACATCAAAGGTAAGGTGAATAAAGAGTGGGGGCCAGTCTGCCTTCGGAAAAGAGGAAAGGCCCGGTACAACCTGCTTAGAATTCAGACTGAGGAATGCGAGGATACTCTGTAGATGAGGTATTGACAGATAATACGCAGGTACACCATTGACCATTATTCCTCCCAACCTTTCCGCTGCGTCTATACCCGGATGGAGGTTAAGTTCAATCGCCGCATATTTCAGGGGTTGAAGGCTTATGAGAGTCCTGGCTGCTGAATCTCCAGAGATACCTGCAAGGAGAAGGCCTATAAAAGCGGAGATTATGGTTATCGTCATAGCCCTTGAATAGAAAATTCTGGATTCCTTGTTTTTATCTTTGAGATAATTGTATGCCAGATATCCGAGGAAAAGAAATGATCCTGCAGCAAATGTGGCGGTTGTCACATGAGCAACTTCCACAAATCCTGAGGGAGACATAAAAGCAGCTATGGGATTTACCCCAGTAATATTACCTGTGGAAAGGTAATTCGGAATGTTGAAACCTGATGGAGTGTTCATGAAGGCATTTATCAGCGTTATAAAGACAGCGGACATAACGGTTCCTGCTGCAACCATTACTGAAAGCCCCCAATGATGATAACGGTTCTTGAAATAATCCCAGTAATAAAAATACAGAACAAGAGCAATAGTCTCGAGAAAGAATGCAAAAACTTCATAGTAAAAAGGTAGAATATCAACTTTCCCTATGAGAACCATGAAGTTTGGCCAGAGCACAAAGAGTTCAATGGCAAGAACCGAGCCGCTTGCCGTTCCGACCGCAAAGAAAATGATCAGCGCTTTGGTGAATCTTCTTGCAATGGCTTCGTAATATCTGTCTTTCCATCGGATAGCCAGGAATTCTGCAGCGGATACGAGTATTGCCAGAGATATGCTAAGTGTTACAATAAGAATGTGAGCACCAAGTGTATATCCCATCAGAAATCTGTCAAAATTAATGATGGATACCATTTTTCAACATCCCCTCTTAATATTTATAGTGTTTTAAGAGGTTTTACAGGCTAAATCGCTATTCTCCACAAAATAAGAACAGGGATAGATTTTTATCTTATGTCGAACCACATTAAATCGGAATTTCCTCTTTATTTACACATATCACCAGTTTAAATCTGTGGATTATGCGTTTACTGATTCAGGGATTGAATTCTGCAATCGGATCTGAGCAATAAATTGCATTCAGTATATTGCCAACGGTTCGTCATCGTTCCTGCTTGAGGAATTATGGAAAACAAATGTTAGATAAAAATAGGAGTCTGATCGGTAAAATACTTGGGTTGATAATCCTCATGGCGTATGTCATTTTCCTTCTTTATCTTGTATCTTCAGTTTTCCATGTGATTCCTATCAGATTCACCACGTATGTAAATGCCATATTCATAGCCCTCATTGTATAGGTTATAATCAGAATAATCATGGGTTTAATGAATCGTTGCCTTAGAAAATACAAGGATGAGAGGAAAGTACACCAAATTATGCTTCTGGTATCCATGCATGCATACTTTATACTGGGAGTGGTTGTTCTCTAAGCTCTGAGCGTTAAAGTATTTTCACTTATAATGTGTGGTCCCTCATTCCGGTCGCCCTGGGTCTGTTCTAATCCAACGTTCTTGCATATCAGTTTGCCGGAATTCTCTTTGTAGTGGTAAGACCATTCATAGTCGAAGGTCTTGTAACGATGAACATTTGGCAGTATGGGAGCTTTTCCCGCACTGTTCCCCAAATATTTCTCTGTGAACAGGATTAAGACAACAGAAGATACGGGCAGAGTATTAGACATTACAATAAATTACACAATAATGGAAATGACCATCAGGGACCGCGTAAAGATACCTTATGGCATCCTTGAGCAGGGCCATTATCATAATAAAGCCAGGAATTATTGTGAAGGCAAGATATGGACCCGAGGTTCATAGAATTTGAAAAACTTCGCCCCGGGCGGAGGAAAAGATCAGGTCTGTGAAGCAATTCATGGGTGGACTCTGTGACCGTCGAGGAGAAAACCCTGAATACCTGCATCTTGATGATATCTCCCGAATTCAATGCGCTTGATTCAGATGTAAAGAGATGTGAAATCTTTGTCCGGCTCATGACTTTGGTTGAACCCATGAAATCAAGAAATTAAGATAGGCCATCCCTGAGTATTCAATCTGCATACACCAATGGGTTTTACAAGGAATTCCTATTTGCCGTTTTCATCTCTTGATAATATATAAGCACCCTGATCTATCCCTCTTAGAATTCCCTCTATCATGAGTAGGGGCGCAAGAGTTTCCTAGCTCTGATTCAGTATC
>JAJZKL010000176.1 GCA_021804185.1 Thermoplasmata archaeon
ACCATACAGCTTTAAATGCAAGGACATCGGGATGGAATGTGGGTTTGAAACCAAGGCAAAGACCAAAGAAGACCTGACGCCAAAAATCGTCGAACACGCAAAATCGGCACACAATATTACAGAGATTACTCCTGACCTGAAAACAAAGGTAGATGGAGCCATAAAGAAAACATTCTTCTAGGCAGAATAAATCTTTTATTCCATACAAATCTATATTTTATAGAACAGTTTTCCTTCCCTGTCTATTTTTGAAATGAGCCCTATATTCTCGAGATGCCTCAGGTGGGCAAGAGTTTCCCCGAGTGCAAATATCCTTTCCATTCCAGTCATGTCTTCGAGTGTCCTGCCCCTGTTCCAGCGGATGCGAGCTGATATCTCGTACGGAGTAAGCCAGTCGGTGCACTGGGCGTAGATCTCCGATAGCCTGAGCTTGTGGTGGGCAAGGATATCATCGATCCTGTAGCCAAGGTTGTAAATATCCGCCCCATGTCCTGAATAACCCATTTCTATCTCTGTCTCTCTCAGTGCGATAAGGCTTTTCATGTAAAGTCCAAGCATGTCAGAATCCCCATCATAATACGATATGTTCGGGGTTATCTTCTCTATGACGTGATCGCCGGTAAACGCGGTGTTCATTTCCTTAACGACATAAGTCATTGACCCAGGGGTGTGGCCGGGCACACTCAACAACGACAATTCTGGAAATTCCCGGAATGGTTTACCCCCTTCCAATGGCGTGAGCTTATCTATTTCCGAAGCCATATTGTATGTTTCCCTGACAGGATTTGTCTTTTCCGCAATTGCCAGCTGATTTTCCGGGAACCCGATGTATTTCAGGTATTCAACTTCATTCTTCAGATATTTTTCCGGGTCTTCTATCATCCTGTTTATGATATCGGCATCCTTTGAGCCGATATTCACCGGTATTGACAGGTCATTCTGCAGCCTGCCTGCTCCACCTATGTGGTCAAAGTGGAGGTGGGTAAGAAGAATTTCGTCTATGGAATCAACCTCCACATCGCTTGACTTCAGGAATTCAAGGGTTGATCCGGACATGCCGGTATCGATCAGAACCGTCCTCCTGCCATTGCTTATGGTATAGATGTTTGCGGTCTTCAAGCTTCTAATATTAATGGGTATTACAAATTTCCTGATCTCTGTCATGCGGATCGCGCTCTTAGCCAGGTATCCGTTATTTCCCCGAGTTTCAGAATTACCGCCACATTACCCATGTTTCTGAGTGATAAATCATGGGCTGGCCTGTTCAATGAGGAGACACAATCTGAACAGACTATGGTATAAAATCCCCTCATGGAGGAATCCCTGACACTGTTCTCTATTCCAAGTTCCGTTCCAATCCCTGAAAATAGGAGTGTGGTTATGCCTGCAGCTCTTATCATGTGCTCGAACTGGGTGCCATAGAAAATACTCATGGAGCTGTTCTTCAGAACCGTATCATACATTGCCGGAGATACGCAGGGATGGATGCTGTCATCTTCGGTGCCGGGATCAAAATATCTTGGAAGTCTCAATGGATCCGAAATCCCTTTCCTTACCATTGATATGTAGAAAGCCCACGGGAACTCAAAGGAAGAATCTGAAGGAGAATACCTGTTGAAGAATATCAATAAATGCGCCATTCTGGCACTTGCAATGAGTTTACCCATGTTCACCTTAAATTCCTCTGTGTTGAAAATTTTTGTAACAAGAGAATTCTGCGTGTTCCACACTACCAGAGCTGTATGTTCGGGTTCAAGGATTTCACTTAACTCATCATAAATTATTCTCTGCCCGATCTGCTTCACTCCTGGCAATTTTGAGATCATATTTATAGGATTGCAACCTGCTTCATCGGCATATTAAAATCAGTGGTTCATAATTTCAGGCCAGGGTATGAAAGCCTCGCATCCCATCAGTGATCTCACTGGAATTCAGTCCTAAAAATTATTGGTTAGCCAAATAAAGTGCATTGTATAAGCGCCTTTCCAACAAAATTAGCCCCGGCAGTTAAATCTTAGGCATTCCGCAAACCAGTTTTTGGAAGCTTTATGCCCCTTGCCTGGAAATTAGCATAACGTCATTCAGGACCGCGGAAGCGGTTTCCAAAGGGCCATCCCGTATATTGCCGACAAAGTATTTCGATCCGTCCGTCGTCTCCAGGAGATAACATAGCGATGATGTTCCGAGCGATACCAGCGGATCAAGGGGTTCCATAGCCTGGAGCCTGGAAGAAGCAAGTATCTCGCTACCTCTCCGATAGACATCAGAAACTATGCGGTACTTGTCTCCACTTCTTTTCATCTCTTCTATACCATCTGAAAGGTTCTCCACCCCATCAAACTCAATATCGTTGAGAGAAATACTTGATCCGAAAATAGAGTTGGCTATGATGACAGTTTTCCTGGCGGAGTCGATACCGAGGGTATCATCATGGAAATTTGTCTCGGCAATGCCCTCTCTTTGTGCCATGCTTATGGACTGATTAAAATCAAGGTTATGGAGCATTCTGTCAAGAACGAAGTTTACCGTCATGCTGACTATCCCCCTGACTCTTACAATTTCGACTGGCATGAGAGAATAGTCTATAAGGTTGAACAGGGGTGTACCCCCGGCAACGGTTGCTTCGTACCTTATCTTCCTGCCATTTATCCTCGCTGAGTTCATGACTTCTGACCAGTGCATTGCCAGCGGGGATTTGTTGGCAGTAACCACATCAATTCCATGCTTGAATGCATTCACATACATGCCCATCCCAGAGAGCCCATCTGGAGTGGCTGGAGTCATATCCACGATAATGTCGGGTGGCTCTCCGAGAACATCTTCCATTTCCACCTTCTTCCCCGTTTCACGGAGTTTTCCATCTTCCTTGGCCCTGAGCAGCATTTCTGTGGTCATTCCACTCCTTACAGAATAAATTCCATGGGAGTCTGATGCAAATGATACCACGATTTCCTTCCCGGCCTTTCTTCTAATTCCCTTTTGATTCCTGGAAAGCAAAGACAGGAAGTTCCTCCCTACATTTCCAACTCCCATGATAGCTATGGAAACACTGTCCCGGTCACTCTTCAGTGCCATCACCCTCAATTCTTGTTGCGGATATGACATAGTCATCGTCGCTGAGATCAATGAGCTTTACTCCTGCGGTAACCCTCGACAGCTCCCTCACTTCCGATACCCTTATCCTTATGGTTTTCTCCATCTTGGATACGAGGAGAAGGTCATCGTTCTCCCTGACAGGCAGGGCGGAAACCAGTTCACCAGTCCTCTCGTTCCATTTAGAGAGGAATATGCCGGACGACCCCCTGTGATGCACGGGGTACTGGGACACCTTCGTACGCTTTCCTATACCGTTCCTTGATACATTAAAGATGAACTCGTCATCATCTACTGCAAAGGCGGACACAACGTACTCATTCTTCTTGAGTTTCATCGATTTAACGCCACGCGATGTTCTTCCAGTCATTCTGACTTCCTTCGTGAGAAATACTGCAGCCTTTCCGGCGCTTGACACAACAACGAACTTGCCAGGCTTATCTCTGTGCTCCACCGCAACTACTTCATCATCATCCTCGAGCGTTATGATCCTGAGTCCGGATGTTCGCATGTCAAATAGGTCCTCTGCGGGTGTCCTTTTTACGAAACCATTCCTGGTGACAAGAATTAGGAAGGATTTCTTGTTTTCCGGCGCCTTGAGTATCTGTTGTACCTTCTCACCCTCCATTAGGGGAAGGATAGCCTGTGCGGATGTTCCGACAGACTTCCTGTTCTTCTTCTCAAGTTCATAGACCTTGCCCTTTATCACTCGCCCACTGTTGGTGAAATAATAAATCGTATCATGGCTGTCGCAGTCCAGAACACTCTTCACGGAATCCTCCTTCCTAGTCGAGGTGATTATTCCTTTGCCACCTCTCTTCTGGGCCTTGTACTCCTCAATGGATACTCGCTTGAGAAGACCTCCCTCGCTCAGTATCACCATATCCTGCTCGTTTGGTATCAGATCCTCGACTGCTCTCTCCTTAAGCTGTTTATACGTAATCTTTGTCCGTCTTTTGTCCCCGAACTTTGCCTTCAGGTCGGCAATCTCATCTTTCAGTATTTTCCTTCTTTCGATTTCTTCGTTAATTATCTTGTTGAAGCGTTTGATATTATTGTTAACTTCCTCAAGTTCCTGCCTGATCTTGTTTATTTCAAGAGCTGTGAGTCTCTGTAGCCGCATCTCAAGAATGGCATTTGCCTGCTTTTCAGTCATCCGGAACGAGGGGGGTCTTCTCAAGCGA
>JAJZKL010000177.1 GCA_021804185.1 Thermoplasmata archaeon
TCAGGAAGCCGTCCTTAATGTCTGATCTGTTGATCATAAATGAAGGAATATCCATAAGTTTCCCTACTATCGCCAGTTCCTGGGCATTGTTTATCCTGGTGTCTACAACAAAGGAATCTTCTCTTTCAGACGGTTTGAAATTGTTAATCATAAGTTCCAGATCATTATTGCCTTTCTGCTTCGGGAAATATGTACTCATCCATGATTGACCATCCTTTCCATATACATATACCGGAAGTTTTTCCTTAATGTAACGTGTTGCTTCAAAGAACTCGGTATCCTGTCTTACTCGAAGATTCAGATTCATGTCAAGCTTCCTGTCGATTTCCCTGATGAGCACTGTATTGCATAAATTGTGCTAATTTAACTCTTTTCCCTGTAGAAAAATTTCTTTTTAATTTATATTTTCTTCTAAAAGTGTTAAAATAAGAGTCGGATGTTTATATAAACATAGTGAAATATTAATGAAGCAGGTGAATTAAACCTGAATTAATTACTGGCACGTAACAGGTAATATTTCTCATACGGTATTTTTCTTAACAGGTTAGAATGGAGATATAAATATTCCAAGTTGTTGTATACGAACATGGTAGAACATGATTCTAAATCTGAAAACATAGCTGGTAGACTTGAAAGACTACCGTTCAGCAGATTTCATGTGAAATTTGCTCTTATGTTGACCAGCGGTGAATGGGCCGAAAGTCTTATGCTATTGGGCAATGGTGCCATACTTACACTCGTGGCAACCAGTTTCGCTCTGACCGGGAACCTTTCCACTTATGCACTGCCCGCGTTCTTCTTTATCGGGGAATTTATTGGTTCAATCTTTTTTGGAAGACTGGCCGATACAAGAGGAAGAAAAACAGTTTTCCTGTATAATCAGTTGATTTTTGGTCTTGGAATGATTATCGCCGGCTTCATGATGGACTGGCAGCTCGTGGCCATTTTTGTGCTTGTTGGAGGAATTGGGGTAGGTGGCGAGTTTCCCTTAGTTGACAGTTACGGCACAGAAGTTTTCACTGGAAAGAACAGGGGAGCCTGGCTTGCACTTATTTACACAATAGCAGTTACAGCGGCACCGTTGATAATATATATCACATCTCTCACTGCCAGCGCCGGATATTATTCTTTCAGGATTCCTCTCTGGTTTATGGGAGTTGCTGGCATAGCGGTCTGGATTATAAGATTCAGACTCAAGGAATCCCCCAGATGGCTTGCAAATCATGGAAAGATGAAAGAAGCAGAATCCATGATGGACAACATCGAAGCAGAGGTAAAAAGAGAAACAGGATCAAAGGAATTGCCTCCAATCTCCGATAACCTTGAAGTACCTGTACAGGTCTCAAAATATAAGGATATATTTGCAAAAGATGTACGGAAGACTACAATAATGATGGCAATTTTCATGTTTTTCCAGTCTGGAATATTTTATGGTTTCACTACCTTTGCTCCGGGGCTTGTTATAGTATCTTACCCCAAGAGCGATCCCCTTGGTGGAGCAGCAGTAATATTCTCAGGATTCCTGGTTGGTAGTGTATTCAACATATTCATCATTGATAAGATTGAGAGAAAATGGGGAATCATCCTGTTTGCAATTCTAGGTGGAGTCTTCGGAACCTTTTTCGCAGTGATACATGGATTTGACGAGGCAGTTTTGTTTGGTTTCCTAACAGCATTCATGCTCTGGAACTTTTCAAATTTCATGCACCAGTACAATGCAGAAATATTCCCTACAAGAGTCAGAACGACTGCAGCCGGATTTGTTTACTCAATCAGCAGGATTTCTACAACAATCCTTGTTCTCTTTATCGCATTTTTTATAGGGGCACATAATGCAGATGGAATCTTCACATTTGTCTGGATTCTGGTGATAATTGTATCTCTGGTCCTGATAATACTCGGTCCTAAGAGTACCAGGAGGTATGTGGAACAGATAGCCAACTAAACTATTCCTTTTTTTATACTAATCTATTAGAGCCTTGTTTTATATAGGCACCTTAAATTTTCTTTTATGTTGACAGATGATACTCTCAGGGAGGGGATGCAAGCCCCTGGAATTAGTTTCAGTGTCGAGGAGAAAAAACAGTTAGCGCAAAGGATCGCGAACTGCGGTATAGAGAAAATTCTAATATCTTATCCTCCAGCACACCATTCTGAGTGGGAAATTGCCAGATATGTCTCATCAGGAAATATATTCAGAGAAGTTTATGGACTCGGAAGATCCATTGTGAAAGACATAGATAACATTCATTCATCGGGATGCCACCTTTCCCTCCATTTTCCTTTCAAATATGAAAGTTTGGACGAGGTTTTTGATGCAGTGAAATATGCTGTAAATCTCGATCCACTAACAGAAGTATCGGTAGTTGATATAACCCAGTACAGCATCAATGAACTTCTCAGCATAGTCAAAAAACTTTCAGAAATGAATGTGGGAACTATACAGCTCCCTGACACCATGGGAAAGGCCAGGCCGAAAATGATTGGCAATATCGTAAGGGAGGCTAAGAAAATAAGCGATTCCAGGATAGAAATTCACTGCCACAATGACCAGGGATTTTCCCTTGCGAATGCAGTATCTGGCATAGAGGCGGGAGCAGATTCAATAGACACAACTTTTCTCGGGATTGGTGAAAGGAACGGCATTACAGATACGTTGTCCATTGGCCGCTATCTTGTGGAAAATGGAATTATGGAGAGATCCTCCCTGGATCGCATAAGAGATTTTTCCATTGAATTTCTTGACATAATCATAAGAAAGGCAGGAAATTCTTTCTTTCTTGATAACATTCCAAACATCGGAAAAAACATATTAACTCATACAGCCGGCACTCACGCAGCTTTTTCCGGAGTATTTGGAGGGGAAAATTTTTCAGTAAATGTCTATACCGGGAGATCCATGGTAAAACGCATACTTGCTGGTTTTGACATTAACATCAAAGAAGATCAACTTTCAAAACTGATTGAAAGTTTGAAGAACCGTTCTGCAGAAGAGGGGAGGGTAATACAGACGGAAGAAGTAATAGAGGAGGCAAAACGGTATGTACAGAGTAATTGAACTGGGACACATTGTTGCTGGCCCCACTGCGGGACTTATACTGGCAGAGCTGGATTTTGAGGTTATAAAGATAGAGAAACCCGGCACGGGAGATATATCAAGGAATCTAAGCGGCCAGAGTTCAGGTTCTTTCCCTTATTATAACAGAATGAAGAAGAGTGTCACGTTGAACCTGAAGAGTGAGGCTGGTATTGGGGTTCTTAAAAAATTGATAGAAAGTGCTGACATTTTAATAGATAACTTCAGTTCTGACTTTCTTAGAAACCTGCATCTTGATTACGAAAGAATTCATGAAATCAACCCCAGACTGATATACGTTACAATCAGGGGTTACAGGTCAAATGATGGACTTGAAAGAAAATCACTGGACTATCCCATAGAGATAGATTCAGGCATTGCGTTTATGACCGGCCTCAATAACCGCCCCATGAGAGTGGGTGCTTCACTGGTGGATATGTTCTCTGCCTCAATTGCAGTGATCGGAATTTACAGGGCACTGCTTGATCGCGAGATCACTGGAGAAGGAAAGGCCATAGATTCGTCCCTCTTCCAGAATGCAATGTTCATGATTGGCCAGCATATTGCAACATATCAGGTTACGGGAAAAGACCTGGATCCCATTAACGAAACAGGATTTGCGTGGGGAATTTATGATTTCTTCAACACATCTGATGGGAAAAAGATTTTCATAGCTGTTACGACCGATGACCAGTGGAGAAAGTTTACCAGCCTCTTGGGATTAGACGGGAAATTTATAGAAAAATACATAACAAACAGGATCAGGTTCGAAAACAGAAATGTTCTCATACCTGAACTTCAGGCAATAATTGGAAAATTTGATTCTGATGGCATTGAAAGCCTTCTAAAAAAAGGAGGAATCGTATACTCGTTTTTAAGAAGGCCCTGGGATCTTCTCAACGATCCGCTTGCTGTCCAGTTTATGAACACCGTAAATGTTTCAGGCAAAAAAATGTATATGCCTCCTGTTCCGGTATCTGATAAACATGATGAATATGTTCCCGGGCTGGGAGAAAACAATGTTGAGGTCCTGAAAAGCCTCGGTTACAGTGATCAGGAGATTTCTGCTTTTACCAGAAATGGAGTAATCTAGTGCTTACTTGTGTATATTATCGATAGTATTTCTAAGTTGAGAACCTTTCACTTCCCTCTTCTTCCAGACGAATGGTTTTGCTTCTCCGTTG
>JAJZKL010000178.1 GCA_021804185.1 Thermoplasmata archaeon
TTTTTCAAAAACTCGGCATTCCCAATTAATCTAAAATGACTTTAATAAGTTGAATCTTACAGATATTCCATAAGATATCCGGTTTTTCTCTCAGATATTCCATCAGTGGTTCTCTTCCTCTCTACTTATTACATCAGGCTAAGATCAAGACCTATGGTATCCAAAAAATTCAGACATGAAAAGGATCAGATCACCGAGAAATCCTTTATAAAACGATTGTACACGATTAGTACACGAATTTTCTTAGTGTAGTCCTTAATAAACACGAATTCGGCGATTATTTTTACTTTTTATATAATCATCATCTTTCTTCTTCTTTCTACTTCTTGAAACATCCAAAGGATAAAAAATAGGCGAATTCGTGTTAATTGCCGATCTGCCTAATTCTGCAGTAAATTAAATCGTGTACAGAAATTTTTTGATAAAAATAAACATACAGAAGGATCCAGACTTTCCAACCCAGATAGGAGAGGGATACGATTAATTGCCACCATGAAGGCCATCACTGCCACCATACTGCCAGGATAAAAATTTATGGTGGTAATAAGCTGAATAAGGAAAATAAAGGCTCCAATAAGCATGATTACTAGGATAGCCACCATAAAGTCATCTTCTTATATTTTTTTTATTTATTTTATTCTTTTACTTTTTTCATCAAAAAGTTACATTTATGGTGGCTATGGTGGTAATGTAGAACACAGAATAATTTCTGACTAGTTCCGCAGATTACCACGATAAAAAATTATGGTGGAGGTATCCTGGCAATGGTGGTAATCATGGAAAGAATCAGAGAAGGTCGTCGGAATCACTTTTAGAAGCGGTCTTATCCACATTGACCCAGAGATTATTCACATAGACTCCAGAGTAGTATCTCCCCTCACTGTCCCTTTTTTCCTCAATATTATGTTTTTTCATGTAGTCTTTCAGGAGCGAGAAAAACTTCTTTTCCGGCATCGCAGGTATCTTATATCGATTGCAGAAGGCAAGAAAGTTCCCGTAAACTTCAAGTTTGTAGGACTTTATCAGGCTGCCGTCCAGATCGTCGATCTCTTGGATTCCATCATTAAACCAGAGGCCCTCCTCAACATAGTACCTGAAAGGATCGGACTTTATTCGGTATAATTCCTTATTTTCCTGCTCGGACTTGCTTGTTTTGAATTTCATTCTTTTAAGGAGTTCCTGAAGTGCGTTGACTGACTTATTCAACAGACCAGACATCTCTTCTTCTGTTGTGAGTTCCGTCATAAGTTTCTTTCGATCCCTTGTTCCTTTCTCTCCTTCGATGAACTGCTTCCTGAATTCAAATATCAGAACTTTGTTGAAGTAATCATTTTCACTGTCATACGTAGCAGGGATCTGGTTTGCCAGAAATATGAGTTTTGCAAAGTTCCTGAACATAAAGTTTAACTGGCTGTGCATGAGCCTTGCCGATATAGCATTCGAACCCATCAGTTTTTTAAGAAGAGCAGTATCTTTAATGAACCTAGAAGCCAGCTCCCCTGATATGTTGGCATACTTCCTATACAGTTTCTGCATTTCAAACCGATCCTCCATCATCGCATCCAGAGATAGTCCTGTATAGTTCCGCTCTCCCAGCAGTTCCTCCAACAGACTCGCAACAGTGCTTTTTGCCGTATCGTGAGGGCCAAGAAAGATAAACATTTTCTTTATTGGGTATTCTTTGTAAAGGCAATAGCCAAACAGTTCGATTAATGCATCTGTTACATCATCCGCTAATTCCAAACTCTTAAAGAATGCGTCAATCTTTGGGCAATTTGCCGATGGATCAAACTTAACAGGAAGGCTTGATGTAAAACAAAACTTAGCAAATTTCACTGTCTGTGATTTTTGCCATTCCTGTTTTTTCTCTATTATTTTTTCCATGATGTATTTTATACGTGAATTATAGTTGTCATATATGGAATCCTTGATCTTATCAGATTCAATACTTCCCGGTGTGTCCTTGACTTCCTTTATTTTCCTGTCTCGTTCGTTTTTTAGTCTGTTAATCTCTTTCAATTCCTCTTCAAATAATGGCATTGGATCCCTAGCAATGAATTCAGACGTGAGAACATTCAACGCCCCATTTTTCAGATTAATCCATTCAGGAGGGCAAACGAAGCCTTTTGGATCGGAATATGTCTGAATTTTGATTATTTCCCTTATTTCCCTGAACATGCTTGTGGTGAATTCGGTACCTTTTATTATGCCCGTCTTCGGGTCGGAATCTATGGCAATGGATGTTTCCTTGATTAGAAACTCCTTCAGGTATGTTTCTCCATCGTGCCATTCTCCATCCTGAGAATTAAAGTAAAGCAATTCCTCGCTATCCCTTAACGTAAGGAACTTATTTTTGCTCATTATGGAATTGGCAATCTTGGATCTCTTTTCTGCGGAGCTTTCCCTGGGTTCCCTCTCCTCTGGTTCTTGCTCTTTGTCCTTCTGCTTTTTTGCCATTTCAGTTCCCTCCCTCTATGCATACTTCCTGTGTTTTTTCGCCCAAAATATGCATAGTTTTGATCTGATCCACTACGACATACCATCCCTTTCTTGGTTTCCTTGCGAAAATCTCCAATTTCCTTGCTCTGGGATACATCCTCTCAATGGTAAGATAGGACATTTCCAGCTTTTCAGAGTGCCTGTTTCTGGGAGCCTCCAACACGGATGGAGGCTTAAAATCAGGAACTGGATAAGTTCCATACTTGCCGATAAGAATAGACTCAGAAGAACCCATCACATTGAATCCCATCCCCATTTGGAGCCTTCCATCGTGCTTTTTGACCCATTCGATCTTACTAATAAATCTGAAACCCCATACCTTCATTACTTGTAGGGCTTCAGGAAGAAGGCTATTGGTGGCCCAAAGAAACAGAATCGATGGCTTCGTTGCTATGTTCAAAATAGGCAGGGAAGCAATCTCATCGATTGTCATCGTGTCATAGTGGTTCTCCGTTTTTCGGCTCTTTGGGATCAGATCTATTTGGTATCGCCACGGTTGGTCAATAAGGATTAAATCGAACTTCTGACCTTCGTATTCCCTCAGGAAATTTCTGACATCCCCAACATATATGTCGGATTCCTGGAATCTGATGGAAGGGTCCTGTAGATATTTTTTACAGGAAGGGTAGAAGAATCCTTCAGCTCTTGAAGTTCCATGTGGATGTGAGTATAATGCTAATCCCTTGATGTTGCAGTTTTGACAAATGGGTATCCTCAAAAAATCACCGAATGGTAAAGGTTAAAAAGTCCCCTTGCATCATTTCTTTGCTTCTCAGGATCCGGGCTTAGAGGGCCCGCTTCCTCATGATTCATCGGTTTCCTTCCTCCTTATCTGGAGAACTGTAATCATCCATTCCGTCTGGCCTCATGCGTTCATATGGTGGACGATGGGGCAGCATTTCATAAATGTCGTAATTTATTATATTCCCTACAAGCTTCGTTGGATCCATTAAACCGAACCCATCAATAATCAAAGTTGCCCCGCTCATGCCTAGTGGCTCTGGGTTATCGCATATGCAGGTGAACACTGTATCGTTTAAAGGATCGTCCCCGATCTCTACTCCACCAATGGCTACCGCACACTGTTTTTCTAGTATGAATTTATCTAACCAATGGTCCTGGTTGTCTTGAGGATCCTCACCTAAGAAAACTTCATCCACCGTGACATGGAAAAATTTACCATCCTCTTTTCTCAGTAAAATAAGATGCCCACAGTATGAACATACGTAGAGCTCGGCAAATAACCACAGCCGGTTTGAATTCGGAGCCTGGAGAAATGATATGATAACGTTCATCTGGATTGCCTCGCTGTTTCCAAGCCTCGTATAGATATTTTTCGATTTTTGTATGAACTTCATGCTCTGCCACCTTCTTCATTCTTCAGTTTAATCTCAGTTTCATTGTCCAACTCCCTTGCTTTCTTTCTTAGGTTCATGAAAAATTCTACAAAATCCTGCACCTGCATACTGTCCTTCTGCATTTCCAAAATGCTTTTCACTGGGTCAGGGAACTTTGGTGATTGTGATTTTAACGACTTTAGATTGATCATGCCATCATCTCCTTAGTTCTCACCTGGTATCTTAATTCATCCTCACTCAGCTTTATGTTTAGACTTCCATCGCTAAGGAGGGCAACAGTCAGGATTGAACCTGATCCTATTTTCCATCGCTTCGCAACCTGCTTAGGAATCGCAATTG
>JAJZKL010000179.1 GCA_021804185.1 Thermoplasmata archaeon
TCTTCCATGAATTCAGCGATTACGGTTCGATCGTTTATGACCAGAGGGTACTGAGCTTTAAGGGGATGGACGAGGTCAGCATCAACACCGTCAGAGGCAGGATTCGTATACCGGTAACCATCGGGAAATATGGTGAGATACCATTTCAGAGGATAAGGGGACAGTGTGATCTTGTACGGAGAAACAGGATATTCTACCTCATGGTTCCCGTTGAAGTGCCTGAGAATCCGACGATTGAAACGAAAGACATCATTGGCATCGACATGGGCATTGCCAACATCGCGGTTGATTCCACAGGGAAGTACTATTCTGGCGATAAGATCAAGGAAGTCAGAGAACAACATGCTGATCTCCGTGCCAGACTGCAGGCCGCAGGAAATAACCATGCGAACAGGAAATCCGCCAGACGCCATTTGAAAAAACTCTCCGGCAGGGAAAGCAGATTTGCCAGGAATACCAACCATGTGATATCGAAGGAGATCGTTCAGAAAGCCAAAGGCACCTCTTCCGCCATTGCCATTGAAGATCTCAGCGGCATAAGGATGAGGACAACCGTCAGGAAAGGCAACAGGTATATCCACAACTCCTGGGCTTTCCACCAGCTCAAGTCGTTCATAGAATACAAGGCCAGGGAAGTTGGAATCCCCGTTATCGTGGTCGATCCACAAAACACAAGCAGGGAATGTCCGGAATGCCACACCACCGACAAGAGAAACAGACCTGAGCGATCCCATTTCAGATGTATTTCCTGTGGCCTTGAGGGAGAAGCAGATCTCATAGCTTCCCTCAACATCAGGAACAGGGCTGCCGTCAACCAGCCTATTGCAGCGGGTGCTATTTTGATCATTCGATCCTCCCGGTTGCAAGCCCACGTGCTTTAGCCGTGGGTAGTTGACTGACAGACGCACTACTCTAATTTCCCAATTGAAGGACTTCATTCGCCTTATACAATCTTCTGAGGGGATTGAATACATTTTGATCGATGGGAGTTTTGTTGAGGATAAACCTGAGCCGAGAGACATAGACATGGTTCTTGTTGTTCACGACTTGGCTCGGGAAGCCTCGCTCGTAGGATGGGTGAATAACAGTCATAAAACTTTCAAGGCAATATATGGATGTGACGTCTATGTTGCAGATGAGGTTTGGGTCAATGAGTACTGGTTAAAACAATTTGGCACAACCAGGGAGAAAAAGCCTAAAGGGATGATTAGACTACATGTTGGAGCCAAAATACAATGATTAATTCAAGAGACCAGCTGGAACTCACGCAGCAGAGAATCAATGAACTTGAACTGAGTCTGGCTTCAGCTCGGAGACGTTTAGGTGGAAATAAGGAAGTTATATCGAATATAGTATCATTGTATCAGAATCCGTTGGAAGAGCTCGAAGGAGAGATTCGTCAATACCTTGGCTTATCAGTAAATCCTACTGCTCCGTTTGAAATTGCCTTTGATACTAAAGATGGGACTAATGGCACGGCCACTTTGAGTTCATTATTGGGCGTCGCTGAAGGATTTAGGCACGCACTAATCTCTGTTGGGGAAAAGCTCTCGAACAAGACAGCCAGGAGCGTTGGCAGACCTCCCATGAAAGTCTCTCGCGCTGTTGATTTACGCATTGTTGGAATTACCAATGGAAGTTTTCGGCTACTAATGGAATTCCCGGTAGTAACACCTGATCAGAAAGAAGAAGAAATCAAGAACTTGGTTGGAAACGCGTTGGATGTTCTCTATGATACAGCAAGGTGGGTTGAATCCAAAGAGTCAGCGATACCTCAGTCCATTGAAGATTCCTCGTTGAGAGAAGTTGCTCTCAGTGAGATTAGAAGACTCAGCCCGACAGAAAACAGTACTGTTTCCTGGGTTGAGTTCAAGCGCAACATAGCATCTCCTCGTGAACCTGCGAGACTTACTGTAGCAACACTTCGCGCGGCAAATTCGATTATCGAATCTGCCACTAAGGCAGAAGTCAGGTCCCTTGCAGGGAAGTTACGTGCTATTGACTTAGACAGGAGTACTTTTTCAATTGAGGATCTGGACGGCAAACGCCATAAGTGTTCTATCCCCAAGATTCTGTTAAAAGAGGCTTTATCAACGATTGTGAGCCAATCGAGAGTCATAGTTCGCGGTCACCGAAAAAGTAGGTCAGGAGTGTTTGAAGTCATCACTCTAGAGCCAATAAAGGATGAGTCTGATCAAGAAATAGAATGAAATGTTTGACACAACTTTGTTGTTGATTACACACATTAAAGTGTCCAGGATTCAACTCCGCTTGTTTCCCGGATAAACCAGTATCTCCTCGTCCGCCCCCTTCAGCCGGTCCCGCAGGCGATCTATCAGTCCAATCAGATCGTCTCTCTTCAGTCTTTTCAGAAGATTCCTGACCTCTTTTTCGCCGGAAGGCATGAAATTGAATGGGAAAAGATGTCTTAAATTTGCCTGGACACGATATAACATACATCAGGACTTACGGAACCAGCAGAATAAGTGTTGAATCTTTTCAATTTTTCCGGAACTCCTGCAAATCTCCTGCTACCTCCTCAAACCCCGGCAATTTTCCAAAGACCAGTGGTCTGAGCTCAGTTTCCCATAATGCCTCTTTGCGGTTTATGCTTGCAATTAGCGTTTCCATGTCGAATCTCTTTCCACAGAATGACAACTTCGAGTTTACGATCTCCTCATTGAATTTGGCGGCGACGGGGGGTTTCGAGAGAAACCACAGATCGAAGACATCCCGTGCCTGGTTTCTTGTCATGACTGCTCTTATCTTTTCGCTGAATATCTCGTCCACATTCATTACAAGGGTGCTAAACGGGAGGACTTCAGCATAAATGGGATCAAGTGACAGGAACTCAGGAGGGATTAGCACCTCTTCGCGTCTGCTTATCTCAATTTTGATGAAATTCCTGTTTCGCTCGCTCTCAAACAGCGGACCCTTGAGACCAAACCTGACGGAGTAGGAAGTACTGCTGTCGCTCGTGATACGGAAAGATGCCTCTATTCCCCGGAGTTCCAGGTCTTTCAGGACAGCGGGCACGATCCTCTCTGATTTCAGACCGGAATTGGAGGTGAAATCCAGACCCTCTGAAAATCTTCTCAGGCTATAAAAAAAGAACAGGCAAGTACCTCCCTTGAAAACAAGGTTCTGCCCGAATGAAGAGGAAAGAGCCCTGAGCACAAGCGTCAGGAAATAATGCTTTTCCTGCTGAAACAGCCCCAAACCGGTGCTTCTAGCCACACCTCTGAGCAAATCTCTGGTCATCATTTTGCCCAGCTCTCAAGATCCTCATTGATATACAGTTTCCACTTGCTGTTCAGAACGCCTGACTCTTTCAGGGCAGGATTCAGTTTGTAGAAAACACGGGTTCCCGGCTTCAGATCATGTTTGACACCAATGAAATCCATCAGGAAACCTGCTCTTCGTATCACCGACTCCCTGCCGCACCGGGTCACATACTCCACAAATTTTGCATGGTCAGTTTCATTCTCCAGAGCTTCCAGCAGTATGTTGAATCTCGTATATTTCGTCCTATAGAGAGAATCGAGGATCGCCTTCTCCTTGTCTGCCAGCATAACGTAAGAATCCCCTCTTGGTATCTTCCTGAAGCCGAAAAAAAGGTCCCCTGGAAACTTTATGAATCTGATGTTCATTCCTTCGAACTCGATTTCTCTATGAAACGACGGGGATATAACAAGAATATCCTTCAGAACCTGCTCCACTTGACCATACAGGCTGAGTGCTGAAATGAATGAAATATACGAGACTGAAAAGATTTGGGAGGCTACAACATATGGATCGTTGGATATTGTGTATTTACCATTTTCCACAGGAAACAGAAGACCATTTCTAATCATCCTCAGAGCGTAGACATGGGCGCTCGCCGCATCAACACCTGCTGCTTTCATGATATCAGACGGATGAAATACAGAAAGTCTTGATGATTTTAGTAAGGAGTTGAGCCTGTAAATGTTCATCTACGATCTCGTCATAATCTAATTGCACTTAATAGTTGTGGATTCTTAACAAATTTGTTAAGAATCGCATGTAATTATAGAAACATTCGGAATTCCGTGCGGATCAGTCTGTGGTTTTCCATGTTCCTGAAGTTCGGCAGTTCAGAAACTCACCCTCTTCCAGGAATCAAGGTTCCCTCTGGTCTCCGGAAACGTATCCCGGAGC
>JAJZKL010000180.1 GCA_021804185.1 Thermoplasmata archaeon
GTTTTCCTGAAAAACCAAATGTATTAAAATTGACAGAGGTCAGAAGCTTGTTAAAACCTGCCTCGTCAACATTTGCAATATTGATCATATCAGCAGGGAATATTCCAACCGATTTTTCCAGGATCACCGAAGCAGAGAGTGGAGCGATAATGCTAGGCACAAAAACCAGTGATTTTCCAGTAAAGAGACTGATCCCTGACGCCGTTATAAAATCAAGAGCAGGGTTAGCGTATGATGCCTTGAAAATCAGTGGACCTGCTAACGCTGGGTTTCTTTGCAATGATCCTGTGTTTGAAAAATTACCTTTGTCTACCTGAGCAGTGATGGCGGATTCAATCGTCTTCAGTGCATGAATGGATTCAGACAACTCATTTCTTGAATATTCTATAGGTTTCCCCGTCTCCGATGTTACAAGATCAGCCAGCTCATTGGAGTAACTATCAAGAGAGACGGAAAACTTCTCAATCAGCTTCCTACGTTCTGCCATATCTGAATTGTAATAGGAGTTTGCAGCCAGGTATGCCCTATGTTCCAGTGATGCTATGGCCGCCATTGAAGTTTTTTGTATTTTCCCTATTTTCTTTAAGGAGAACTTGTCAAAAACGTCCATGATCTTCATTCCAAGCGGGGATAAAAATAATGATGATCACGTATCATAATCGCAAAGGGCTGTAGAGGGTTATATTTCGGGCTGATTTGGTATCAGTCCCGTATTTCAGACAGTTTCTTCCTGTATTCTTCCTCACTTATCTCTCCCTTTGCATATCTTTGCTTAAGTATCTCAATGGCTTCAGAATCACCGCGAATCCGTTGATCGACGTGACCGAAGAATCCCAAAACAAAATACAGAATCAGGAATATCACAAGAATTGACATTGCTGCCATTATGGGCATGAATACAAACATACCGTAGGCAGGGAAGTTATCCATGAATCCGTATCCTCCTGTATAAGGCGTCTTTCCAAAGAAGAAAATCGAAACAATGCTCAGGGCCGCCATTACTGCTATGAATGCAATAACTATCCAAAGAATTCTGCTTAAATTCATTCTCATAATTATACAAATGCTGAAAAAGCATTTAATCATTTATTGAAATGTATTTCAGAAGAGGTGAAATATCAGATTATACGATAAATGTTTCACTCCTCGGAATCTTATGTGTACCTACCTAGGGACGAGCGCGATAGTTCTTCAGGTCAACAGCGTTTGTCATTCCGTGCCTTGTTCTCTCAACCACGCCTTTTTCTTCAAGTGAAGTCAGAACACGGGTCACTGTGGCAGGCGAGAGACCAGAATCCAGGACGAGTGCGTTTTGGAGCATTTTACCGCCGTTTCGTGATATGATTCCGACTACAAGTTCCTCACTCCTGCTCAGTGCAGGTTCAGGTTTTGTAGCTATTGAAGAGGAGGCAGGTGTTCCGTAATTTTCCGTACTGATCTCAGCAAGCAGTCTCATGACGTTCCTGTAACTGTTTAACATTCTCACTGCCGAGTAAGTCATTATCAAGATGTCCGCCGAAATAACAATAATATAGAAAGTCTCCTCAATGAGCCCAATCTTTAGTCCCAGACCAATGCTCGAAATAACTATTGAGGATGATATAGCGATAGATACGACAGCAAATATAAAAAAAACAGCAAACAGCAACATGGCCGAGCCATTATCCGGCTGCCTATTCCCTTCTTTCTTCATCTGTTGACAAATGTCATGACTATCAAGCTCATTAGACTTGGCGTTATTTGATTCCTGTCAGTATCATCGCATTTTTAGGCAAAAAATATACAGAAGGAAGAAATGAAAACGTTCCTTAAGCATAAATTACGTACGGGAAACTTAATTAGGGTTCACGTTTTAATAATTCATGCTTGTCAATGAAGTCGACAGATTGCTTGATAGGCAATGTTCTCTATCATTTACAAATGATTATCAAATATTTGAGATTTCAAGGAAGTTCGGAATCCGCGCTCCTTCAATTGTGTTGCTCGATCATGATAAAATAGAGGTTTTATTCTATATCCAAAGAGGAGCGGAAAAATACAGGGAGGTGAAAATTTTCCTCGATTCCCTCGATGCAAAGGAAGTTTATGGAAACTGGGTGGTCTCGAGCAAAACTGACGAATATGATGAACTTTCAGTAATCCAGGAATTATCTCGGATTCCCTCATTCTCTATAGACGGTATTTATCTGGATCAGGGGGACCTGCACCTGCACTTCAGGTTTCATTCTAATTTCAACGAGCCTTTATCTACAGTTCTGGGGCACTACGTATCAATATTTCCAAATTTTCACATACAGAGACTGGGCCCCTCTCCCAGTTTGTTTCAGATACTGAAGAATGCAGCAACCTACGTTCCACTCTCACAGATAAGCACAGTTAATGTACACGAAACCGGACCCGTGGAGGAAAATCCGCTTGGAACTGATTGGATCCGGGAAGTTAAATTCATTTCTACTGACGGAATGATACACGCTATATATAAAACTGGATCCACTTCAGAGAAAATGGATCGGAAGGTGACAGCAATTTCACCGGATGAAGGCATATACGAAGCAACCACTGAGAACGAATTCGTCGATTTTTATTCCAGGAAAACCAACAACGATGCAATCAGTTCCTTCAGCCGTATTCAATCTGCGAAAGGCAATACGCTTTTTTCAAATTCTATTTTCCCAAGAAGTTACCTGAGGAATTACCTGAAAATAATCTCCGATGCAAGGGAACAGTTCAAGGACTGGAGAATTTCCCTGCTCGACGTTGGAGATTTTCCGTAATGGAAAGCGTGTAGGCCAAATACAATACATCCTGGCGATCAGATGATTTCCAGATTCACCTTTGCCAGGAGATGCATTTCAGTTGCCCGGTTGTAATATTTGGAAAGAGCTTCCCGTCCCTCTTTTCCAAAGTCAATGGACAGGTCGTTTACGTACATTCTTATGAACTTTCTTTCGAGTTCCATGTCTGCGTATCTTGCATATTTGAGTGAATATTTCACGGCGTCATCCTCGTTCTGCATTGCGTATTTTATAGAGTTCTCAAAATCCTCTTTGTAATTCATCGCAACTTCCTTTCCAAGTGATTTCTTGATTGCGTTGAAACCCAAAGGCACTGGAAGCGCGCCGGCAAATTTCTTCCACGCATCATATACATCAAAGACTTTTACCAGTCCCCTCTTCTGATACGTTAGCTGCTCATCGTGGATCAGTATTCCTGCATCCACTTTTCCGGTAAGGACTGCCTCAGGAATCTGGTCGAATCTTGTTTCCACAAAACCATTGCCGGGTTCAGGGGCAAACATTCTGTATAGCAAGTGTGATGAAGTTAAGAATCCCGGGGTAGCTATTTTTGCATTTTTGAGGTCAATCTTATCCTTAGCCACGACAATCGGTCCGTAATTCAGTCCGAAGCTGGCCCCGGAGGTAGTGAGATAATATTTGTCTGATACTGCAGCATATCCATTGGCGGATATGGCGGTAACATCATAGAGTTCTTTCACGGATTCTTTATTCAGGGTCTCAATGTCCTTGACAACCTGTTCATATTCATAGTGCGTTTTTATTTTATGTTCAAACATTCCATAGAACATGAACGAGTCATCCGGGTCAGGTGTATGTGCAATTACAATCTTCATGTCTGGTAATGTCAGCATTGTAGATATGTTTTCAGTTTGATCTTTCCTTATCGGAACGGGGATTCATGGTTAAATACTTGCGGACGATGTAGTTCTTTCCGGGGTTATCATGGAAAGAATAGTAATAGCATTCGGAGGAAATGCCCTTTTGAGGAAAGGCGATAGCGGAGACTTCGAAACACAGTCCGCAAGAGCTTATGAAGCATTCTCCAGCCTGGGATATGCCTTGGCTGAATATGAAGTGGTAATTTCCCACGGAAATGGCCCTCAAGTTGGAAACATTCTGCTTCAGAATGAGTTCTCAAGGAATGTTACGCAACCTATGCCGTTGTATTCATGCGGTGCAATGTCGCAGGGTCTGATAGGTCTTGCCCTTTCATTTGCATACGAGAAGGCAAAGTATGAATTCGGGCTTTCACGGGACATTTCCGTGCTTATGACCAGGACACTGGTCGACAATAACGACCCTTCTTTCACAAACCCATCCAAGCCAATCGGCCCTTTCTATACGGAAGAGGAGGCTGCTAAAAGCATGAAGGAAAAA
>JAJZKL010000181.1 GCA_021804185.1 Thermoplasmata archaeon
ACAATTTTCGAGGGGGACGTGCTTCTTGTAAGGATTAAGCCTGAGTCACTGACCACACTTTCGCTGATCAAAGGGCTTAGAATGACAATACCCAAAGCGGCTCAGGAGAATCTGTCAATCAAAGAGGTATTTGTGATGCCAGAGTCCAGATTGGTTGGAAAGACACTGAGCCAGATAAGGGAATCCGGAAGTTACAACGTCTCCATCGTCGGCATATCAGCATATGGAAAAAGGGTCTTTGGAAGATTCAGATCCATAGCCATAGCCTCTGGAGATGTTTTAATGGTCTCAGGTTCTGATGGGGATATAGCCGCATTCATCACCGACAATTCTCTCGGCCCACTCTCATCAAGAGACATGAGGGTATTTAACCCAACAAAGGGGATAATATCAATAGCCGCACTGGCCCTTGCCATAGGGCTGGCGACCACTGGAGTAAATCTTGTAGAGGCTTTCGGAGCAGCCTTTATTGTTATAATTGCTACAGGTGCCTTGAATTACAAGACGATTTACAGGTATGTCAACTGGCCCATACTTATATTCGTGGGAACCTACTTAGTGCTCGGGGTTGCCCTTACATCATCAGGCGTATCAGTCTATATTGCCTCTTTGATAATGGGTTCACCTGTTATACTATTCATTCTAACCGCCTTGCTGGCAAATACAGTTGGCAATGTTGGTGCCGCAGTGATTATGGGGCCTATCGCTATTGGATTCCCAGATCCTCTGAAGGCAATAGTTGTTGTTGCCATGGCAGCTTCATCCACATTCATGACTCCATTCGGCAACCAGTCCAATCTTATAGTGCAGTCTGCCGGTGCCTACAAGGCGAGAGATTATGCTGTATTTGGGTCATTCATGTTCGTTGTGGCGTTCGCCTTCACAATGATGTACGTGTACCTCTGATTGGGTTCCGGGAATCATTGCTGATAAAATTGTGTCCAGAACTTGCGAATTTTTAAAATGTATTAACCTGATTACTAACTGATGGACTTTCTTGAAGCACTAACAGGAGGATACACAGGAAAGAAGATAGTCAGATTCACTGTAATGATGTTTGCCCTCATAGATGCGGCAGCCCATCTATATGCATCCCCGGCCAGCTATCCTCTTGTCACTTTCTGGCTTGAAATAGAAGTGGCATCCTTTATTGTCATAGGAATAGTATTTCTTTTAGGATTAAGAATATGGTACCTGCCCTCTGTCCTGTTCACAGTCCTTAATGTTGTACTGTACTTCGTGTCCGGAATAGTAGCCATCCCTCCTATTTCTCCAGTTGCCCTTGCTGGTCATGTGCAGTTTCTGGACTATTCATTCGGAAGGGCTTTTTCACTGATTGCCTGGATATACATAATCGTGGTGGGCCTGATCCTTTTCAGATATGATAGTGGCTCAAAACTCAATGCATTGCTGAAGGATGATCCGGCCTGAGGTAGTAAAATAACAAAGGCCTCAACGATCAAGATTTGGAATAGGAGTGTATGTAGTGGATTTCAAGATCCTTTGAATTTTCCTTTATGAATCCCATTTTCTTCATGTATTCCTCAAGTTCCTCTTCACTGATTCTGATCTCCACTGGCGGGCCCACTGTATCTGCTTTCTTGAATTCCAGAAAAGTTATTCTCAGCTTTCCTGAACTCCGGCCGATGAGCGTTTTTATCAGATTATCCCTGCATGGTATGTCATGAAAGGACGTGCCAAAAAATACCTTGTTGAAGCCTTTTGGGGAAAATTCGGAGCAAACATTTTCCATGCAGGCAGTCAGGTTTGATATGGATTTTTTAACTATTTTGTTCTTAACAAGATCTATCGCTTTTTTACTGTGATCCACTGAGAATATCTGTTTCGCATTTCTGGCGAAAAGTTCTGAATAATGCCCCTCTCCAGATCCTATGTCAACTATAATATCGTTCTTAGAAGGGTTGACGGAGGATAATACTGCGTCATCAGGAACATACCTGTTTCTTAGTTCAGCTATCCTTTCATAATCGAAATCATGATCATGCATGTGACCTAATCCTCTCTTTTCATTATAAACCATCTGGAGATGAGGCTTTCTCCCTCTTTTATTATGGCATATCTCTTTTTGATAGTTTCCCACTCCTCTTTCCCCACATCCCTGCTGTCTGTTTTTGAACCGCTTTTGTTAACACTGATAAATGCTACACCATCTCGTTTCAGAACTCTGATCGTCTCTCGCATTGCACCCTCGTGATCAGACATGCAGCAGAGCATAAGGTGGGATAGAACAAAATCAACTGACTGATCCGGAATAGATTTTATTGCATTCGCTGATTCGCAGATAGGGGTAATTCCAGTTATTCCGATCCGTTCTATCTTACGGGTAAGGAATTTAATCGCCTCCGGGTTAGGGTCAATTGAGAAAATCTTCAAATTCATACCTTTTCTTGCAAGCTTGATTGAATAATAACCGGGCCCGCATCCTATATCCGCAACTGTGCTGCCTTCCCTTAAATATTCAGATATAACATCGATTGGGAATTTTGTTAAGCCCCTTATGGGGG
This sequence comes from Thermoplasmata archaeon, assembly GCA_021804185.1. The sequence continues at coordinate 2,526 of JAJZKL010000181.1, forward strand.
AACCTAGAAGAAAATTTGGAAGGTAACGGTCCTTATCCATATGCCTTGAGTTGACGTTCCGATATATACTTATCAATGGAAGCTTTTTCATCCATAAAGGGGTTTATAATTGTCAGTGAGGAAACTTTGTCCATCATGTGGCAGGGGTTTTAATTGTGGGGGACTTCTTTTTTGCTGGTGCGATAGCGTTGATATTGACCGGAATACTCTGGATCAAATCAGCGAGACCTACCATGGTTGCCTGTGCCAGGAATGCCTTGAAAATTACTGATAAATGAACTGCTAGTTCTTAATTATTTGTGCAACTTGTCAGAACTGGGTGGCAGCCTCAGGTGTTTCAGGTCCTTTGAATTCCTTTTTCTTCTTGATTATATTGAGGGCTTCCCCCGTCAGTATTCCGGTGGTTCCTGCAAGAAGAAGGTCAATTATGAGAAGCCCGGTTTGATTCAATGGTATCAGAATCTCCAGAACGAACCTAATTATAAGGGAAACAAGCCATATTATCATAATAATTGGCGACCTCTTGTAATAGAGGAAATTGTTCCTGTAAAAGAAAGATACTTTGGTGCCGTATGCGTATCCCAGCAATGTACCCAGCGGAATTAAAAGGAGAGTCGACTCCAGAGTAGCGTTCAATATGCCGGATAGGAAGATGGTGAAAAGGGTAATCAGGATATAGATAATGGGGGTTCTCAAAACACGTGCTGTACTGTATATCCTCCCGTTCAATCCACGATAGAGCCTCAGAGTAATGATGATGGCAAGAAATACCAATAGCCCAAATAGCTGCGAAGAGTTTGAGGAGATTCCGGAAACACTGATTCCAGAATTCGCAGATAGGGCAATGGCATGAATTATAAGAGAATCAATCATTTTCACTCAGTAATATTCTGGCATTAATATCCTTTTAGATCAATACGAATTACAAAGTTCATGGCATTTCAACTCTACCCATTCTGAACGGTTTGCACCTTTCACCAAATTTATTCCGCTATAAGTAATCTAAACCAGTTAAATATGGAAAACAGGAACATTATGGGCGAAGTAATGGATACGATGGGCTTTACAGGGAAGATTCTCCCTAAGGTTCAGGAGAAATTTATGGACTTCAATAAAGCTGTTATGTCCGAAGGGAAACTTTCTGTGAAGACAAAGGAACTGATTGCAATAGCTCTTTCACTTGCAGGAAACTGTGAATGGTGCATAACCTACCACACCAAAATGGCTCTTTCAAACGGTGCTACAGAAGAAGAGATTCTTGAGGCAGCATATGTTGCAGTACTGATGGCCGGATCTCCAGCGCTGATGCATGTTCAGATTCTTAAGGAAGCTTTGAAAGGAAGATGATATCTTCCTTAATCCGCATTTATCCATAACAAGCCATACTGAATATTTTGTAATATGGGAATACCTTCCGTCTGGACACTGCCAGTTTAGAGGCGTAGTCATTGCTGTACTTTCCTGATGCCATTACGAGTATCATTAAATTACTGATCGAATGATCAAGGTTTTGATGTAGTCAATGATATCTGATTCATGAGCATGAAGAAAGTAGTATTCTATGTGGTAACAGGTGAGACTGACAAAGCAAAGATGGCGTTGACTGTCGCAAGAAGGGCAGCAGAATTCAAGAGATTTGAAGATGTGAA
>JAJZKL010000182.1 GCA_021804185.1 Thermoplasmata archaeon
ATGAAGTGATGACATTGCTTATCATTATAGTGGGAATTATAGAGATAACATTACTCTGGAATCCAGTTCTGCACAGTATTAGAAAAGGATCGATAAAACTTGAATCGGATGCAGTCATTTCAAGATTGAGGCCGATCTGTAACAGACTTGGACTCCCTGAAATCACTCCCAGAATAGCCAAGGCAAAGGAATACAAAATCGCAAATGCATTCTGCGTGGGATTCCTGCGGCCGAAAATTTATATCACGGATTATCTGTATGAGAATGTTTCGACCGAAGAGGCAACAGCACTTCTCTTTCATGAACTCGTCCACCTTAGATTCCATGATAACCTCAAGAGAGTTATTCCACTCATCTCTGTGTTCACTGCCATTCAGGCATTTATACTAATCTCAGGACTGGCCTATGCTGGTTATATCCATATCTTTGCGGAACTTGTGGGAATATTCCCTTCTGCTATTGTCATCGGAGTTTTATCGATCTTTTTTGTTATCACACTTCCAAGCACATTAATCTGGAGTAGGCAGGAACTGAGGGCAGACAGGCTTGCGGCAGGAGAGACCGGGATCGATGATCTTGCTCTGGGTATACTGAAGGCACGTTACCTGAACTTGATCCCTCTTGAGCTTACTGACAGCGTCCACCCGCCTGTTATGGTCAGGATAGATAAAATGCAGAATGCCTGATCGAACAGCCGGATTACCATTTACCTGTATTGAGCGGTTTCCTTACAGAAAAATGGAAATTGTGCTTACACACATTCTAATGCATTGTATTTGGAGAAGAAATTTGGTTCACCTCAGACATTGCGAAGAATCTTTTTCGTGCGGGCTTATGGGAATTATTCGATTTCAGATGTCAAGGTAGCTTTTTTAGATAAGGAGTATAAATTATTAACTTGAATCGCATGATTATATCATGAGTAACCAGAAGGGGCGAAACAGGAAAGTGACTATATTTTTCGTCACCAGGGAAGGAACGGTTAACTCATATGACATTGGGCAGAGAATGTGTTACAATACCCCCCTTGAAGCCGGAGAGTTCTTTTATGACATTGATTTTGCCTTTGTTCCGGTAAAGTGCAACCGCTGCAGTGCACTCCAGATTGCCTATCTGGAGGGTACAAGCTCCATCGACGAAGCTGAGGCTCCCAGCTGGGAAGACAACATGGGATACCATTCCAGTTTCAGTTGCGGCTCATGCAACACACTGCTTTCCGTCAGCGTTCTGTCCACATGGTATAACTACGGAGTCAACTTCCTGAGCCTGAAGCTGGAAAAATGCGAGGTTGTACAGATACACGGAATTGAAAAAATATTCGAGCAACAGAAGAACATTCTGGACAATTTCAGGACAGTTCTTGCCTGAGAACTTTCTCGAAGAGAACTTCGTGTGCAACCCGAATCTTAGCATAGCTTATGCCGCAACGCTATATGCCCAACTTCCCTGAACATTGACTCATTCAGTCCGGTTAAGCATAATTTTCCCGTTATCCGTATTCCCTGAGTATCTCCATTATCTTATTCGCCTGTTGTTCTGCGGTCCCCTCGACCGATATTCGTTGTCTCTGGTGAGTGGAATATTCTGTAAGTCTCTTCACGATTGTGTATGATCCGCTCGTGCCGGTCAATTCAGGTTTAATCTCCAGACTGGACGCGGACCAGATCGTCAGGGAGAACTCCTTGTCTGCCCACCTCTTTCGCTTGAAATCTGGAAAGCGGGGCTGATTGATTCCCAGTTCAATGCTCAGGACCGCAGGCATTCCAGACTCCACAATTTCATAACCGCCCTTTATGGTCCTTTTGGCCTTCAGGTTGTTGCCATCCACATCCACCTCGGAAACAAACAGCATCTGCGGAAGGTCCAGCAGTTCGGCAAGCTGGGACGGCACCTGCCCGGTTCCTCCATCGGAGGTTTCTTCTCCGCAGAGTACCAGATCATAGTCCCCTATCTTGCGGATGGCTGCTGCAAGAGTTGCGGAGGTGGCAAAGGTGTCCGCTCCGGCAAATAGCCGGTCTGAAAGGAGAATGGCATCATCTGCGCCCATTGCAATGCCGATCTTAAGATACTGTTCAAAAAACGGCGGTCCCATTGATAGAAGTACCACCCTTCCACCGTTTTTTTCCTTTATTTTCAGGGAAAGCTCTATGGCATTCTTGTCAGCCTCATTTATCTGGTTTTCCACCCCGCTCCTTTTCATTGTCTTCGTTTCAGGATCGAAATTCATATCCTCGGCTTTTGGCACTATCTTGGTACATACAATTATGTTCCTCATCGATCTCCTCCCTCCCGCAGCAGAATCGGGATTATCTTCGAAGCATCTGCAACGACGCAATAATCGGAGTATTCAAATATGTCAGATTCCCGATCCATGTTTATGGAGATCACTGTCTGGCAGTTCGCTATTCCAGGCAGGAAATGCTCTGCACCACTCACCCCGAAGATCAGCACAAGTTTCGCATTCAGCGAATAACCTGTTGATCCAACCTGCAATTCTCTCGAAGCCTTTCCTTTATCGGCAATCGGCCTGGACACGCCGAGCCTGGCGCCAAAAATGTCAGCCAGCTTTGTCACCATGTCAAGGTTTCCTTCCACTCCGTTTCCAGCTATGATGACTTTTTCGGCCCTGGAGAGATCGGGATGTTTCTCGACCTTCCTGCTTACGACCCTCACTCTGGATACGGAACCTTGAAGATCCAGCTCAAGCACCTCCACAATCCCTGCTTTAATCGGAATCAGCTTCTTGCTGAATATGCCCGGTCTCACCGTGGACATCTGGGGCTTATTCCTGACGCATATTATCTCGGCAAGAACCTTGCTTCCGTATCCCGGCACACCGGAAAGGAGATACCCGTCTGCGTCGATGTCAAGGGACACAACATTCGCTGTGAGGCCGGTTCTCAGCCTTGCTGAAAGCCTTCCTGCAAGGTCCCTTCCCTGATATGTTGCCCCAAGAAGGAATATTTCGGGCATCCTCTTATTGATGATCTCGAAAAGCGCCTTCGTATAATCTTCAGTAGAATAGGATTCAAACAGGGAATCCTTGAGGAATATTACTTTGTCCGCTCCATGCTTAAGGGCAATATCGCCAAGATTACCGGGTTCTTTTCCCAGCATAACTCCGACAACAGACATGTCTGATTTTTTCCCGAGTTCCTTTGCCCTTCCAAGTATCTCCAGCGAAACATCCTCAATTTCTTCCGGGTTCCGCTCCAGGTATACCCATATTTCTTTCCGGTTCAAAGTATCACTTCCTTAAGCACCTCAGCCAATTCCTTCACCTCTAATTCCAGGTTTCTCGTCCTGGCGCTGTCCTGAAGATTCAGGTTGCAGTATGGGCAAGCGGTAACCAAGGTTTTCGCTCCAGCTGCCACAGACTCATCCGTTCTCATGTCGGAAAGCCCCGATCCTCCGGTTTCAAGGAACATACGGTTTCCACCTCCGCCGCAGCAGAGGCTCCTTTCCCTTGAATGATCCATTTCCACCAGCTTCAGCCCCGGCACATTTTCAAGCATCTCTCTTGGGCCGTCCATGAAATTGCCATACCTGCTGAGCATACAAGGATCATGGTAGGTGATTGTGGCGGAAGGTATCTCCTTCATCCTGATTTTTCCTTTCTTGTAGAGTTCGTAGAGATATTCCGAGTAGTGCATCACACTCACGTCCAATCCTTGCTTCCGGTAATAGTTCCTGAACATATTGGAACAGTGCGGCGATACTGTAACTATAACTCCTGCTCCTGTTTCACGGAAAGAGCTTACGTTCTTCTCTGCCAGCTCATCCAGGTACCCATGTTCACCGGCATTCAAAAGAGGTTCTCCGCAGCAATTTTCCTCATTTCCAAGAATCCCGAAATCTACATTTCCGGACCTGAGTATTTCTGCAACCGCCCTGACTGATTTATGCAGCCTTTTCGTGTAAGCGGCGTCGCAACCCACAAAAAGCAGCACCTGCACACCGTCACGTGCATTCTTGATGTTCATCCCCTCTGCCCATTTTGCCCTCTCATTCCGTTTCCCGCCCCATGGGTTTCCGTTCTCGTAAATGTCCCATACCACTTTTTCCATTTTTTCGGGCACCCTGTTCTCCTCGAAGGCGAGCGTCCTGATTCCAAGAATGACGTCAACTATGCTGACGCTACGCGGGCATGTTATTTCACACATACGG
>JAJZKL010000183.1 GCA_021804185.1 Thermoplasmata archaeon
CCCTGGCCCTATTATATAACTGGTGTCAGCATCCATCTTTTCGACTATGTAGTCCACTATGCCCTCAAGATCACCAATGGAGTACTCCGCCTTCCCAATACCTATTATCTGCGGAGATTCCGGTATTAGAACTGTTCCGAATACCCTCAGATTAAGTTTCCCTTTCCTGTAATCTGATTCGTCAATATCTACAACGTCTCCTGGCTTTGCACTGATGCAATGCTGATCGCAAATGTTTTTCAGAAGATCGGCTCCATGTTGAACAGACAGCGCAAATACAGAGCTGTACATCTTGACACCTGCCGGTATTCCCATCAGTGGGATTCCGTGCTTCAGTACGCCAGAAATATCTCTGGCGGTTCCGTCTCCCCCTACGAAAACCACAAGGTCAGGATTCATGGAATTGATTCTTTCAATAAATTCAACAGTATCGGATCTCCGGCTGGTTTTAGATGGTCCCGGAAGGATTTCTGCTTCACCGATTGCAAGTTTTGAAAATATGTCCCCTCCCATGCAACCTCCTGCAGTTATAAAATGGATGTCAAGGTCCTTGACCTTTGTAATGAATACTTCGGCCACGGGTATTGAAACTGAACTCCTGCAGTCTTCCAGAGCCAGATGGTCTGATCCTTTCTCGTTCGTTATGGTCCCAAGTCCCGCCAGGGGATTAACCATGAAAGCCACTCTCATTGCCATAAGCAGCACCGTGCCGAAGCTATTCAGCTTTTGCCTTCGCTAAGAATAGCTATTGCAGCCTGGAAATTATTATTATATCCCACTATGGTCCATGCAGTGAAATTTGTTCTTGCCTCCAGATCCAGACTGTAGGATTTTCCCTCCGAAAGAGTTATCTGTCCGAGCGCCAACTGAGCCATTCCCCTGAAAGTTATATTTGCCTGCATGCTGTCAGTATAAAGAGTATAGGAGAAATTTTCCTCTCCGATTGACAATATGGTGAATGTGGAGTTGTTCCCGGTAAAGCCGGAATTTATAAACTCCAGCTGGAATATTTTTCCAACCGAAACGTTTTCCTTAAGTGGATTTGAGGTGTCGAAAGAGACAGGTTGTGAAATATTGACCATAAGGATCTCCAGCTGGACAGTTTGCTTGAAAGTTCCACTGGATGCTGAAAGGTTGTAATCGTAAATGCCATCTTTCCTGAGGCTGCTTGTATTGAATTTCAGGCTGTAATCAAGTGATGACCCTGACGATATTGCCTTTTCCATGCTTTCGGCCTTGAAAGGTATATTTGGAGAAACCTGGAATGCCGGAGAGATCACAGATGATCCATCGTTTGTTATGGACAGATTGAAACATGTGCTGTTTCCCGTGCCGTTGACTATTACAGCATGATTCTGCGCTATGTCTACGTGGAACTGCGTGTCAGGTGCGTGATACGGCAAGGGCACAAGCCCGATAATGAGAATTGCGAATCCCACTGCCACTATTGCCCGGGAGTTCCTGCCCAGTTTGGAGGCATTGTTCAACGGTTCCGGACCCCTTAGCCCGAACAGGAGAACGAATACTGCAAGGACTATCCAGGCGGGGTAAGCTATGCCCAGAAGAATAATGGCAAGTATAGATACATAGGAGAGAATTATTGCTTTCTTTCCTAAAAGCGCTGATGCAAGTATCCCACCGTCCATATATCCTAGAGGAAGGGCACTGAATGAATTTACTATAAGCCCCACCCATCCTGCAAATGCAAGAGGGTCCAGAATTCCGTTTGACGGTATGAACCTGTATATCATAACCTGGAAAACTACCGGAAACCCTGATCCTCCAAGTACAGAACTGACCACTGGATTGCTTGGGGGTGAGCTGATTGTCTGGAGGCTTCCTGCAACGAGAAAAATTGCTGATATCACAAAACCTGTGAGTAGCGGGATTCCTGAAAATGCAATCATTGACCTTTTTGAGGTGAAGCTGTTCCTGTTTGTGTTTATAAGACCCATGGTCCCCATGCCAATTGGGTCAGGCATAAAAATGGGGAAGGAGTAGGTCTGCCTGTTCCTTATCAGTATCAGGAATTTTGAGAACTCCTTTGATATGAGGATTGTCCATACAGGCAATACGTAGAACAGGGCAGAATTTTCAAGGTTCCAGAGGATGTTGCTGTTTCCATAATACGATCTGACGTATTCATAACCGAAATAGAATATTGCTATGAATGTAAGCACAAAAAGGATGAAGCGGTAGTTAAACCTGTCCCTGATCTGCGGTGACTTTGGAAGAATTACGATCTCGCTTCCATCCCTGTCAGCAGTGAATGCTACCAGACCCTTCCTTGAAATCGTGTTTAAGAGAGCATTGAAATTGCTTTCACTGAAGGGTTCCGGATTATCCACTCTGAAGGTTATTGAATCATTATCATCACTTTCATCAATCACCCTGTAAAAATGAGATACTGCATTTCTTGCCGCAGTCTTCTGTTCTTCTTTCAGCATTTCCTCACTGGTTTTTCACTGTAGCCAAAACCTTCCTTATTAATGTTTCATCGATTTTCTGCATGGAATTGAATCTGGCATATCTTTGTGAACCTGCAGAATGGCTTTGGACAGGACCGGAAAGAGATCTCATAATGGAATCTGATCCAGCAGCGGCTGTTGAAATCACCGTAACCTCGAAAAGAGAATCCTTGCGGTTGTTTATGAAGAATATAGAATTCCTGCTGGAATTGGCCATCCTTGTAAATTCAGTAATCTGATCCTCACCAAACGTACCTTCCAGCAGGTGAATTTCAATCCCGTCAACATTGAATCTCAATGATGCATCCATCATGCTCTGAACAGATTCCTTCAGTACTTTATCCCATTTCTTCCTCAGGGAGATATAGTCATCCCATGATGTCCTGAACTTTTGTTCCAGATGTTCAATATCCACGTTGAGTTCTCCCCTGACAGTTTCCATCCTTGATTGCATTTCCTGCACATATGACAGTGCTGAATATCCGGCCGCGAAAACTATTCTCTGGATGCCTTCCTGTAAAGGTTCGGCAGAAATTATCTTGATGAAACCTATCTGTCCTGTGTAGTCCAGATGTGTACCTCCGCAACCCTCCGCATCTATTCCTTCTATTTCAACCACCCTAAGTTTGCTGCTTTCGGGTATTCCACCCTCGAAAAGCCTGAAGCCGTATTTCTCAAGCGCACTGTTCCAGTCAAGAAACGCAGCCTTTATTCTCCTGTTCTGGATGATTGCCTGCAGGCACCTTTCTTCTATCTCCTTTATCTCACTTTCACTTATCTTCCTGTAGTGCGTTATGTCAATTCTTGACCTTTCAACATCTTTCTGCACTCCGCTCTGCCATACATGTTCACCCAGGGTCTGTCTGGCTATACCAAGCAGGAGGTGAGTGGCGGAATGATGGATCATAAGCTGTTTCCTTCTCTTCATGTCCACATGGCCGGTTATTTTTGCTTTTACAGAGATGTTTTCAGCCAGGTAATGTACTATGGATTTTCCAATACGGTGTACCTTGATCACGGCTATTTTTTTATTGCCGTACGTAAAATAACCCAGATCATAAGGCTGTCCTCCCCCTTCCGGATAAAAAGCTGTCTGGTTTGTAATGATTGTTTTATCCCCGGAGTACATGACAAGTGCATTGAACTCACCTATGTTGGCATCATCATAGTAAAGTGGACGCGTTTCTATCTGCGGAAATTCCTCTGCTTTGAACTTCTTTACCCTGGATTTTTCGAGTTTCTCATGCTTCATTATGACCTGGCTCTGAAAATCTTCCGGAATATCCACGGTATATCCCCGTTCCTTCGAAAGAACCTCTGCAACAAATGACGGGACAAGCCCATTTGAATCGTACATTGTCACAAGGTCTTCGTTCTCAACGGTTTTTTTTCTGTCAAAATTTCTGAGAATGAGGTTTTTCCCTTTTTCAGTCATTTCACTATATTTTTCATACTCGGAAGCAACCATCTCCTTTATGAATTTCTCAGGGTATTCTCTTACCACATCACCAAGGAATTCGTGGTGCATCTTGATAAGTGTCTCAAGGCCACCCTTGAATTTTAGATCGTCTATGTACCGGAATGACCTCCTCAGAAGTGTTCTGGCAAGATACCCAACCTTTACATTTGAAGGTATAACATAATCCGAAAAAAGGAGAAGAAGCGTCTTTGCGT
>JAJZKL010000184.1 GCA_021804185.1 Thermoplasmata archaeon
TTATGATTACCAGCGAGAGATCGGAATTCTCGATGCATCAATACAGTATGTCAGATCGGTTGAGTCTTTTAAGAACACACTTTCTGGAATTGAAATTACATCGACCGGTTTCAAGGCATTAAGGGCATACCTTCTTTCATATACTTCCAGCGAATATTTCATAAATCTCAAAAATGATTCCAATTCTGTTAGGGAAAAAATAGAAGGAATCAGATATGATATGTCAATAGGTGTTGACAGGATCACTGTAACACCAGAAAGCGGAAGGGCAACTTATGATAAAATAGTTTCAGATGTGTTCAACAAATTCAGTGGTGGAAATTATAAGGAGAAACAGGAAACTTTTCAAGGTTCGGGGCTGACTCATGTTGAAGCATCTGTCCTGAAGCTTCTGTCAAAAATGTTCCCGGGCGAATTTGAAGAGTTGGTTTCATTCAGTGAGAAATACTCTAACTTCATCAGCCCTACCATCGAGAGATTTTTTCTAGAGGTTCAATTTTATCTGTCTTATTTAGGCTTTATCTATCCGCTTCAAAAGGCTGGTTTAAGCTTCTGTATCCCCGAGATGGATGATAGTCAGCAGGTCCTTATAAAAGAGGGATTTGATATAGTGCTGGCTTCGAATCTTGTCAATGAAGGTAAACGGATCGTTACGAATGATATTTACCTGAAAAAAGAAGAGAGAATTGTAGTTATCACCGGCCCTAACAGTGGGGGCAAAACTACCTTTGCAAGATCCTTTGGGCAGATACATTATCTGGCTTCCCTCGGGTTGCCAGTTCCAGGGACTGAGGCTAGAATCCAGATATTTGATCAGCTTTATACACATTTCGACACTCCGGAGGACCCGGACAAGATGATGGGTAAACTGGAGTCTGACTTGAAAGGCCTCAGGACAATATTGGAAAGTATATCCAGCCGAAGCATAGTTATACTGAACGAACTATTGAGCTCCACGTCTTTAAAGGATGCCACCTTTATTGGCACGGAGGTGTTGAAGATCCTCGATAGTATCGGTGCCTTGTGCCTGTACGTGACGTTCATTGATGATTTGTCCTGCTTTCATTTCGTAGTCAGCCTTGTAAGCCTTGAGAATCCATCTGAACCGGAAAAAAGAACGTTTAAGTTTGAAAGAAGGGCGGCAAACGGCGATGCTTATGCCCTGACAATTGCCAGGGAACACGGTGTACTGAAGGAGAACCTCCTGGAGAGGATAAAATGCTGAAGTCTGGACTTCTCTTTCCTGATCTCCAAAAGGAGCTTAAAAAATCAATGCCATGTAATTCGGATGAACTGATTCATGACCTTGATCTGGAAAACATATTCATGACAATGTCACAAGGTGACACCTTTGTCCTTGATGTCTGCAGAAGAGTACTGATGAACATTGTTTCTGATAGGGAGACAATTTTATACCGCCAGAGGGCACTGGATGATGTTTTGCAAAATCCGGAAGATATTAGAGACCTGTATTCCATTCTGGTTGATTCCATAAACGAGGCAAGAAAGAGAGTATTTTGGATAAGCACCGGTAATCCTGAATTCAATCTACACGAGTCCTTATTGACCCTGGAGATCTATCTAAAGGGAATCGAAGGTATGAGGAGAATTGCTGAAGCCTCTGGACTGAAATTCACCTCAACCGCATTTTCCAGGTTCTTTAAAATGTTAGAAGTTGAGTTTGATGATAAGTACCTTGAACTCGTGAGGGGACATCTTGAATCGCTTAAATTCCAGAGAGGAATTAATGTTACAGGAAAGATCGTAAGGAGGGATACCCTTCATTACAATCTGGTAGTCCCCGAGGACAACCAGGGTGGCCTCAGGGGTAAGTTTATCTTAATTGGCAAAAAGCATTATACTTTTGTACTTCCTGATAGGGATGAATCTGGCGCTCAGGCTATTTCGCGGATGAGGTCGAGAAGTATTTTCGTGACATCGGAAATTATGAAGCAGTCTGCGGAAAACGTTCTGAGATTCATGATTAGCCTCAGGGAGGAGATTGCTTTTTATGTTGGATGCATCAACCTGGAAGATCGTCTTAAGGAAACAGGTGCCACTTTTTCCTTCCCATTTGTTTCAGAAGCACCTGATCAGGGTATGCACTATACTGGAATTTATGATGTGAGTATGTGCCTCAGAGTGGGAAGTCAGCCAGTTTCAAACTCTCTGGATTCTGAACGCTCCGACCTGATAATAGTTACTGGAGCCAACCGCGGAGGCAAAACAACATTGCTTAGGTCCCTGGGACAAGCACAACTGATGATGCAGGCCGGGTTATTTGTTGGGGCGGATATGTTCAGAAGCCACACTGTAAATGGTCTTTTCACGCACTTTAAACATGAAGAGGATAAGGAGATGAAACTTGGGAAGTTCGAAGAAGAGATTAAAAGGTTCAGCGAAATAGTGGATCACATTACTTGCGGATCAAGACTCCTTTTCAATGAATCCTTTTCCTCCACGAATGTAAATGAAGCGACAATAATCGCAGGCCAGATCATTGAGGCTCTACTTCAGCGTAATATCAGCATTATATTTGTTACCCACCTTTACGGTCTTACAGAGCGTTTTATCAGTGTAAAGCAAGGCACCGTTTTCCTTGTGGCAGAAAGATTGACGGATGGTACTCGTACCTTCCATGTATTGCCTTCCGAACCAATACAGACAAGTTACGGAATCGACATATTCCGGAAGGTATTCGCTGGATTCAAGTCAGGTACGGATGAAAATTTAAAAGATACACAGGGGATCATGAAGTTTTGAACCTCAGGCAAAAATATTACCCGTATCCATAACTGGATATGATTGGGGAGTGGTTTACCCAAAAAATGTTATACCTATTTTGCCCTTACCTTGATTAGTCGATGGATCAGAACTTATACAGCAAAGTATCAATCGTGATTCCGGTTCTCAATGAAAGAGAGAACCTTGAAATTCTTCTTCCTAAACTTCGTAAATATAATCTTATAATTGTAGATGATCGATCTCAAGATGGAACTGCTGAATTTTGCCTCTCTCAGGAAAATGTTCTTTTCATAGAAAGGGACCGCAAGATGGGTTTAGTCTCCGCGATACTCGAAGGATTCAAGCAATCTGAGCGCCGATACAGCTACCTTGTGACCCTTGATTCAGACACCTCTCATGACCCGGATAGAATATGCGCAATGCTTGAGTTTGCCATCCAGAACAAAAAGGATCTGGTTATCGGATCAAGGTACATTAAAGGTGGAAGTTCTGAAGACACCATATTCAGAAAGATACTCAGCTCCGGAGCTAATCTGCTTTACAGATTTGCTTTCTCAGGGAAGGTAAGAGACGCCACCAGTGGATTCAGAGTTTATTCCAGCAACCTTGTGGATTTTTTGCTGAATGAGAATAAGATGGATCCAATTTCTCCATCCTACGCAGGACAGATAGATATCCTTAACAGATCAGTAAAGGCAGGATTTTCTATTTCAGAATATCCGATTCAGTTCAGGAAACGAAAGGAAGGTGAGAGCAAACTCCGAATTGACGACGTTTATTCTTTCTTGAAACTCGTTGCATCCAGAGGATATCTTATGAGATATGTCCTGGTTGGAATCTCGGGTATTGTCATAAACGAGATCCTTTTGAAGGCTTTTTTGGGTGTGATTGGAAACATGTCCGAGGTGATCGCTGTTGAAACCAGTGTACTCTCAAATTTTGCACTGAACGATCGCATAACCTTCCATTCATCCGCTCATATGAATGGCAGTTACTTCATTAGAATGTTGAAGTATAATTTCTTCAACCTTGGTGGAATTGGCATAAACATTCTGATTTTCCTGGCCTTGATATCATATAGAATAACTCCACTGCTTGCTAATCTTGTGGGAATAATTGGTGCGTTCATTTTTACTTATACCATGTCAGTAAAGGTTGTCTGGAGAAGATAGCAATGATTTATTCTCATGATGACGTCTCGCTCTTCTCAAGGTTGACGCTATCATTTGCATCCTTAGGATTGATAGGCACGGCAAACTCGATTCTCCCTTTTAAAAAATGACTCGATATTGATTCTGTCCGTCAGGAATGTGGAAGCTATATAAAGAACAACCACAAGTACCATCCTGGTTAGAATTTCTGAATAAGAGAGTGACGCCATTGACTGT
>JAJZKL010000185.1 GCA_021804185.1 Thermoplasmata archaeon
TAGTAGGAATTTATCTCGTATGGTAAACAGCAGAGGCAAGAAATGAATCCAAAGCCATCATCATTAGACTTCTACGCATTCATACAGAACTATTCTTCTATTATAACCGGCTCCTTCATAAAGAAAGTATACCAGATTGAAGAGACGGACTTTCTTTTCCAGCTCTATAGCTCAACTTCCGGAAAGAATTACCTGTTAATTTCACTCAAGAAAGGACTGGTGTTTTACGAGGCGGAGCGCCCCGAAGCCGCGACACCTCTCTCCATGCTGCTCAGAAAATCCCTTTCAGAAAGGCGCATTGTGTCCGTGGAACAGATCAATTTTGACAGAGTTGTGAAATTTACCCTCCACACTGGCCAGGAAATCATCCTTGAACTTTTCAGAGATGGGAATTTCATCATTACAAACGAAAGAAAGATAGAGTTTGCTTCCGACCAGCGAGAATGGAAAAACAGGAAAATACTCAAAGGGGAGCCATATGTTCCGCCATCCGCAAATAATCCACTGGAAATAGATGACAACCAGTTCCGGGAAGTTCTGGAGCAGAGCAAGGCATCCCTGGTTCAGACACTTGCCACCAGGCTCAATCTTGGAGGGGACATGGCAGAAGAGGTGCTCTTCAGGCTCGGAATTCACAAGGACCTGCCTGCAAAATCGTCTCTCGAACACGTGCAAAAAATAAGAAAAGGAATCACTGAATTGCTTTCTGAAACAGGGGGTTGCAAATCATACTTTTACCAGGAACAGGCTCTGCTGTCGCCTGTACCTATGCTTCACCTCAAGAACGAGCCGGATATCGAATATGAGGATCTAAACAAAGGAATGCTGGATTACTTGCAAAAGCATTATCCCGCAGATGAGGCCAAGGATCCTATCACTAGAAGAATAGAGTCCATGGAAAAGAGCATTGAGGAATTTCAGAGGCAGCGTGAACTGAATTTCCAGCGCGGAAATAACATAATGCAGTCCTTAGGGCGATTTGATAACCTAATCAGGAAACTGTCAAGGGCCAAGGATACCCAGGATCTTTCCAGAGTCAAGGAGTTCGATGGATTCAACGTTTTATCTTACAATTCAGCAACTAAGGAAATAGAACTTGAAGAAGGTGGCAACTCCATAGTCCTTGATATTAACATTTCCGCTGGGCAGAATGCAAACAACTACTTCCAGAAATCAAAGGACTTCAAGTCAAAAATAGAAGGCGCTTACCGGGCCATAGAAGAAACGAAGGCTAAGCGCGTTACAGAAAAGAAGGAGTCTTCCAGGAAGAAGAAAAGGGAGTGGTTTGAAATTTACCACTGGTTCATATCATCTGAGGATTTTCTCGTTATATCCGGCAGGGATGCCAAGAGCAACGAGAGAATTGTGAAGAAGCACCTCAAGGATAAGGACCTATACGTGCATGCAGACGTATACGGGGCCCCAAGCACAATCATAAAGGTCGAGGGAGGCAGGGAGCCAACTGAACAGACTATCAGGGAGGCATGTGCGTTCGCCATTTCATTCTCCAGGGCATGGCCAGCCGGCGTATCTTCTGGAGCTGCATATTGGGTGCTCCCTTCCCAGGTCAGCAAAACACCTGAATCTGGTGAATATGTATCCACTGGTTCGTGGATAGTAAGGGGGAAAAGGAACTATCTCTTCGACCTTCCAATGCGGCTTGCTATCCTCATTAAGGAATATAAGGGTGAACAGAAAGTCATGTCTTTTCCGGCACTCCAGGATGCCCAGTTGCCTGCAAACACCATAATCATTACACCAGGTGACGAAAAGAGGAATTCGATCTCACAGAAGATTTCCAAGAAGCTCGGGATGCCAATGGAGGATATTGACCCCATACTTCCGCCGGGGAATTCTTCTATAATATCAGGACTTTAGCCTTTCTTTTAGATCCGTGAGGACAGAAACATCCTCAGGGTCTATCTTCCTCATTTTTCCCAGGTGGTAGGATATGTAATCTCCGGCATGTATGAAGTAAAACATTCTTTCCAGGGTGCTCTCCCCCTTAGGTTCAATTGTAATGAAGTCTGTGGATGTTATTTCTGATGTATACCTGACTCTTTTTTCAATCTGGCCAGTGGAGCCTCCAAATACAATGAAAGAGAAAGCATCCTTGCCATAGGTGTGTTTGAAAGGGATTGCATCGTTATGGTCCAGTTCCGGGAAATATGATGAAAAAGCCAGAAGCTTAGAATTCTCATTGAACTGAGTTTTCCATCGGTAAGCCACCCACCTGAAAGGAGGGTAACCCAGGACATACGGGATACTGTTCTTTCTGAATATTTTTGCAGCTGTCCCCTTTTCCAGAGAACTGTCGGTTTCCATTTCCAACAGCATGGTTGAAATCTTCTCATACACCGTTTTATCAGAAGTTATGAATGAGTTTAGGAATGGCTTAATAAGGTAACCAAGAGCTGCCCTGGGCTGATAACCTTCAGGAACCAGTACAGTTTCCTGGCCAAGTTCTGCAAGTTCGCCACCAGATGTAATAAGACGGACCTGGCAGTTGCGTCTTATGGCCTCCCTTGTCGCACTGACAGTTTCCTCCGTGTTTCCCGAATAGCTGATACCAACGAATAGTGTATCTTTGTCAGCATAAGCAGGGAGTTTATAGTCACTCACAACCTGAACCGGAGTCATTTCATACAATTCTGAAAAGATGTTCCCTGCAATGCCGGAGCCACCCATACCTGAAATAACAATATTCTTGAACGGACTTAATTTGCCAAAGTCTGCATTGAACAGTACCTGCTTGCTGAAGTCCTTCAGCTGGTCCTCAAAATTCATGTACATCCATAGGAACTGGATATAATATATTTAACAGTGAAAAGGGGGGAAAAGGGTAGAAACTTAGAAAGGATTCAGGACGATGGAGTAGCCAAAAGCGGCAGTTACTATTGCAGTAACTATGATAACCAGTTTTATCTTATTGTCTGCAGTCATTGATATGAAATATTTGTGATATATTTATTGGTTTTCCATAAATATTGAAACCTACCGTTTCAAGATATGGCGTAGCCGTCAGCATTGATTATTTGACAAGGTGGGCCAACAGCATGCCAAAGTAATGTTCGACATAATGATAATCAAGAACAGTTTTCATCCCGGTGTGGTCCATTATACCCTTCAGGATGATCATGTTCCAATAGCTGTCTGGCTTGGCCTTTTCTATGAAATCCCTGTTAAGTTCCAGCAGCGGTGCCATATCTGAAGCAACAACACATTTCTCAATCAGATCCTCATAAGGTTTGGCCTCCGGGGCAAAGCCATAAACTCCATCTAGTGCGTGAGTGTGTGCCTGGTCAGCACTTATTATAATGGTGACTTTTCTCTCATGCACTTCTGCAATCCTTGCAAGAGTTTTGCCGAAATCCATGAGTCCATCCAGATCCCAGATGCGTGGCTGGCCTATGGAGACTAGGCTTTTCTTTCTAAAGAAAGTGAGCGGTATCACTGTTCCAAAATCCAGAGGAAACACTGACATTGGTCCGGTATTAGTCACAAAGGATACTTCCTGGGTTAAGGGGCCAGAGGTTGCAATGGCATAAGCCAGTTTTCTGTCAGTTTCGTATTTTCTGTTAATCCTTCTTGTCTTCAGGGAAAGCTGTCCGTTGAGGTACTGTGTGTTAATCACACCTATAGAATTGCTGAGTTTCAAGCCATGCGGGCTTATAATCACGATAGTATCAGACAAATCACGCGATGTGACTTTCCTTATTTTTTCCGATAGTTCTATGCTTTCCCTGTTGGGGTGGTTGATTATCTCATCGCCGTGGGGGATCACAAAAACATTTTCAAGTGACAATGACAGATCATAAAAATGACATTTATTAAGAAATTGCTGACAAATAGCCTGAACAGTTAATTCATTTGGAACCTGCCAGCAGTGTATTTCAGGTAGATTCCCATTAACTCCTATCTTGAAAAAGTCTATATATGCTGCAAAGTATTCGGGTAAGGTCTTAAGGGTCTAAAGAAGATTAAAGCCCTTATATGCAAAAACCATATCTAGGTAAAAGATTAGGTGAAAATAAATGGCACAAGCAAAACCACACGTAAACTTGGTAACAATCGGTCATGTAGATCATGGAAAGTCCACCCTCGTGGGAAGGCTTCTCTTTGAACATGGTGA
>JAJZKL010000186.1 GCA_021804185.1 Thermoplasmata archaeon
ATGCCTGGAGAGGAAGAACCACCTGATAAGACACCTTTTTTCAGAGCAAAGAATCTGGAAAGAACCCTCCGGCTCAAGAAGATTTTTATAAAGTTCGAAGGGGCTGGTATAACAGGTACACAGAAAGACCGGATATCAAAGCATCATGTCATAAGAGCAAAGGATCTTGGCTTTGATACAATTTCCCTTGCCACATGCGGTAATTATGGAGCATCCATTTCTCATTTTGCCAATATATATGGATTGAAGTCTGTTATCGCGGTGCCAGAGCAGTATTCCGGAGAAAGAAATTCAGAGATGGAGGCCAACGGGGCCACGATTATGAAGGTAGAGTCCCGGTATGAAGATCTGGTTGAAATGATGAGGGGCCGCTCCAGAGAAGAGTCCTGGTACGATTCAAGCCCAGGTTCGGAAAATTCCGAGGTTGACTTTATCGGGTACAGCTCGATTGCCTATGAGATAGTTTCCCAGCTGGGAAGAAGCCCTGCCTATGTTGCCGTTCCAGTTGGAAACGGAACAACACTGGCAGGTATATATAACGGTTTCAGGAACATGAGGGCCAGGGGAGTGATAAAAAAAATTCCTGTATTCATAGGATCCAGCACCCCCAATGGAAATCCTGTAGTGGAGTCCTGGAAGTCAGGAAAGAGGACGATTATGGAACTGGACCCCTCATCAATTGTTGAAACTCCTGAATCAGAACCCCTTGTCGCATACCGTTCATACGATGGCCAAAGGGCACTGGACTCAATCTACGAGTCCAGGGGTGTTGCAGAGTACGTCTCAGATTTCGAGATGATCAGATATGCCAATCTTCTTGAAAAAACAGAGATGCTTTCAGTCCTGCCGGCATCAGCTTCGGCTCTGGCCGCTGCAGACATGGTTGTACCCAGAAATGGAGATTCAGAGAAAGATATAGTGGTAGTGATAACAGGCAGGTCAAGAAAATGGACAATGCAGTAGTACTTGCGGAGGGTGTCCTGGGAAGCACATATGGAAAAACAGCCAATGGTCTTGTAAGGTACACCAAAAGATACAATGTGAAAGCTGTCATAGATTCAAAGAAAGCTGGAAATGATGCCGGTATGGTTGTTGAAGGCAAGAACAGGGGAATCCCTGTAGTTTCAAACCTCGCCGATTCAATCAGGTATGGTGTGAGCACTCTCGTTGTTGGAATTGCTACAGACGGAGGCTATCTTCCGGCTGAATACAGGGGTGTCATATCAGAAGCCCTGCATGAGGGGTTGAATGTTGTCAGTGGATTGCATGAATTCATATCAGACGATCCAGAGTTCTATGAACTTGCACGCAAACACGGCGTCAGGATTGTTGATGTTAGGAAGATGTTCAGGGACATGAAGATGCCCTTCACCGGAAGGATCAGGGAGGTTAAATCGGCAAGGATTGCCGTTCTTGGAACTGACAGTGCTATCGGAAAGAGGACAACAACTGTCGTTCTGACAAACAGCATGCGAAAGGCAGGAGATAAATCATGCATGATTGGGACGGGCCAGACTGCTTGGATGCAGGGTATAGAGCACACTGTTGTCGTGGACTCCATGATAAATGATTTTATTCCTGGAAATCTTGAATGGAACACACTGAAAGCCTGGGATATGGAATCCCCGGATATCATGTTTATTGAGGGGCAGGGTTCTGTTCTTCATCCTGCGTATCCCGGAAGCTTTGAGATAATTGGTGCATGCCGCCCAACAGGAATAATATTGCAACATGCTCCAAAGAGGAAATTCTTCGATGGGTTCGAGGATTTCAGGATCCCGCCGCTTGAAAAATATATTAAAATACTGGAGCTTCTCTCCGGATCTCCGGTAATAGCCATATCGATAAACAAGGAGAATATGACTGAAGAGGAAGTAAGGGAGGCAGTGGGTGATCTGGAATCCCGGTATGGGATCCCCGCCTTCGATCCGCTCTCGGATGATGTTGACAGGGTTTCAAGGACTATTCGGGAAGTTGCAATGCAATGAAAGGCGAGTTTCTAGACAGAATTTCCACTTTTAGCAATATTTCTGTAAAGGTAGAAAGTATTGAGAAAAGGAGAATATCTGGCAACATAGTAATCGAAGATGAAGATGGCCCGCATTCATTCAAGCTTATATTCACCTACTTTGAAGACATAAATGTTGATGAGAATCTTGCGGGACTGGTGCTAACCATGCCTGCAATCAACTTTACCCTTTTCTCCAAGAGACTCACTCTAAATTTTCCAGTGAGGCCACAGGACCGTGAAATAATTAGTGAATGGTTAAAGATAAACAACAGGGAAGTCTTTGTGAACAGGCTGTGCATCAGAAGGCATGAATTCTTCCTGAGTGAATACCTCCCGGATGATTCTGAGATAACTGAAGAAAATTCTACAGGCTGCACGGAGATTGTTACCCCACATATCATAAGCGGGGTAAATGGTACAACTATGGATCAAAACTCTGCGGCCATTCTCTCATCAGGAGGGAAGGAAAGCCTCCTGACTTCCGGAATACTCTCAGAGATTGGTGCAAATGTCCACCACGTGTTCATAAATGAATCCGGTGGCCACTGGAACACTGCAAAAACATCCTTTGATTTTTTCACATCCACGGGAAGGCATGTGGAAAAAATATGGACAAATGTTGACAGATTCTACCATTTCTGCCTTGACAGGCTTAAACCCCTAAACAGAAAAGTCTCGGAAAAATGGGCCGATGACTACCCGGTCCAGCTCTTCATATTCCCGGTATATATCTTCGCCTCTATACCGCTGCTAATTAAACATAAGGTGGGCAATGTTGTTATGGGCGATGAATTTGATGATCCACTGGAGTTTTCTGACTTCAAAGGCCTGAAGCACTATTATGGAATTTACGATCAGACTTCGGATTTTAACCTTTCATTTACAAAATATTTAAAGAGCACCGGCCTTGATGTGGCTGTCTGGTCGGCAGTTTATCCAATTAACGGATCCCTGGAAGAAAAAATAATTATAAAGAGATACCCGGAACTTTTCCGGACACAGCGATCCTGTCACTCATGTCGTAACATTGAAGGCAGGATTGTTCCCTGCGGGAAATGTTCAAAATGTCTTGGAATACTTCTGTTCATCATCGCTGCAGGAGGCGATCCGATGGAGGCCGGTTACACAAAAGATTCAATTTCCCTCCTTGAAGAGCGTTTAGAAAGAACAAGAATGAGGCTGGACCCTGATGAACTCATACTAATGAAAAAGAGAATAAGAGGCGAAGGGAGTGGAATAAGAAGCCATGTGGATATGATTCACATCCTGCCTGAAGAGGATTTTGAAGGAAGCAAGATCCCGCAACAGTTCAGGAACAAAATTCTTGAAATTTTTGGCGAATACGCTTCAGGTATATGCCGCATTGATGGAAAGAAATGGGTACAGGTTTAAAAAAACTGTTCCTCCGCCTCCCTCAACTCCGCCTCACTTCTGCATCTGGAATATTCAAGCAAAGGTTCTCTGTTAAGGTCATAGAATACGTGTCCCCAGGTGAATTTGCCCAGCAATTCTGCCCCGAAATCCTGAAACCCAGTAATAAACAGGGCTGCAGCAACTGCTTCCACGGATGATAGCCTGAACGGTTTTCCGTAGTTGACAGGGTTGGCCGCCAGAAGTGTGGGGAGCTTCAACCCCTTTTTCATTCTAATGGCGGAAAGAGTTTCTGGTCTGTTCCATGAACCCTCCAGAACTCCAATACCGTGAATGGCCACATCTTCACTGAACAATGGAAGCAGAACTCTTTCCGAATCATGAGTCAATGTAACTGCCCTGTTCAGTTTACCAAGGGGAACGGACTTTGCCAGCCCAAACCTTTCAAGTTTTTTCATTGTGCTTTTCCTTGGGTCATCCTGGTGCATGTAGTAGAAAAGTACCTGAGGCCGCTTCCGGACTGCCGGATATGTCTCAGGAGAGAATTTCATCGAAATGGGAATAGTAATGGAAATTTAACCATGATGTAACTAAAAGGAGGATCTGAAAATATTACAAGGGCTATTTAAACTGCAAAAAATTATTATGCTGAGTTTCTCTAACTTATAATGCGATACGTTGTAATCACAGGTGGTGTGATTTCCGGCTTAGGAAAAGGCACCCTGACCTCAAGCCTGTCAGTCGCGA
>JAJZKL010000187.1 GCA_021804185.1 Thermoplasmata archaeon
TTATGCTATTGGATATTCAAGTGAACGATTAAACCTTGAGGCTAACAGACCAACATTTTTCTATCTATGCATGATTATGCTTACCCTGCCCGAGTGGGGTAATCTGGATATCCTAGGGGCCTGCGGAGCCTCAGATTCGGGTTCGAATCCCGGCTCGGGCGCTTTTTCAATTGACTTGTGCTTCTTATTGGAAGATTATGGTTTCCGGCGGAATTTAATTATTATCTGGAAACATCACAATTCATGCAACCACGTTGGACTTCACCGCGGGACAACAGCGATTTAAGTTTAAGGGTATATTCTTCAAGGCTCCTTGGCGCAGAAAATGAGCTGGTGCTCCACGGCGGGGGAAACACATCCGTCAAGACATCTGAAAAAGATCACACCGGAAAGCATCTCGAAGTTTTAAGGGTAAAGGGGAGCGGTTCTGATCTGGCAAACATAGATGAAAAAGGTTTCACCGGCCTAAGGATGGCAGACCTCCTTGCGGCAGCAAGCATCGGCTCCATGGACGACCTTACAATGATGGATTACCTCAGCAGGAGCAAACTGGATCCAAGTGAACCGGCACCAAGTGTAGAATCCTTTCTTCACGCATTTATCCCGTTCAAATATGTTGACCATACCCATGCGGATTCCATTGTAACCCTCACCAACACTGATCTCAAGGATGAAGACCTCCGCCTTATTCTTGGCAATGTAGTTGTTTTTCCATACATTCAGCCAGGTTTCAAACTGGCGAAGGCACTTCAGGTCCGAATGGATGCGATCAGGAACGCTGATGGTGTTGTACTGAGAAAACATGGTCTCTTTACCTATTCTGATGATGCAAGGGAGTCCTATTCCAAACACATTGAGATCGTAACTAGGGCCGAAAAGGCAATTTCTGAAAGAATAAAGGGGCCAATCTTCACCCGGGAACACGAAAAGGCAGAGACTGATGCAACAGAGTTCCTGCCAAAACTAAGAGGTCTTGTTTCTGGCATTACCAGGAAAGTGCTTGAAGTGAACACGGGAGAAAAGGCACTTGAAATTGCTTGTTCTTCTGAGGCGGAAGAACTTTGCAAATATGGCCCAACGACCACTGATATGCTCATAAGGACCAAACATGACTTCCTCTATGTTCCCGATATTGGAAAATTAGATGAGCTTCTGAAAGGATACAGGGAGAATTATGCCAAGGAACACTCTAGATATGCCTCTTCATATCCTGTCCACGATCCAAACCCATCAGTTATTGTTGTCCGCGGGTTTGGAATAATTTCTCAGGCAAATACAAAGCGCGAAGCGAAGATAATCATGGATGATGCTGTCCATTCCCTCTCTGTAAACGCTAAATGCCGCAAAATAGGAAAACATGAATTCGTCAGCAAGGAGGAATCCTATATAATGGAATACTGGCTACTTCAGGAAGCAAAGCTGAGAAAATATGTCCCTGGCAAATTCCAGGGTTCTGTCGCAATAGTCACAGGCGCAGCTGCAGGCATAGGTCTTGAGGCATTCCGCAACCTTGCAGCTAGCGGTTCATATGTTGTTGCCCTGGATATCGATGCATCCATCGCTGATGCAGGTAAGCAGATTGCATCGGAAACTGGGATGGAAAACCTTCCAATAAAGGCGGATCTCTCTGACGAAAATCAAATTAGGGAGGCAATTGCACGCACGGTTATGGAATTCGGAGGCGTTGACTTCGTGTTCAACAATGCTGGAATACTGAAAACCGCCCCGCTGGACAGCATCAATGTGTCTGAAATGGATCTTATGTACAGGGTCAATTCCAGGGGCACATTCCTGATCACAAGGGATGCATTCAGGATAATGAAAATTCAGGGCATGGGTGGAGCTTTCGTCTTCAATATCACCAAGAATCTGACCAATCCTGGTGTGGAGATGGCCATGTATGGATCTACCAAGGCTTTTGCAGCCCAGCTGTCCCGTTACGTAGCAAAGGAGGGCGGAAAGTACAGGATAAGGTCAAACATCATCAATCCGGATAAGGTTTTCCGGGGCTCCAAGATATGGGAGGGAGGCGTATTGGAATCAAGGGCGAAGGCAAAGGGCCAGACAGTAGAAGAATACAAGACTCAGAACCTGCTTGGCGTGGAAGTCTTGCCATCGCATGTGGTTGGAGTGATGATGTCTCTCTTAGATGATTCTGTATTCGGGGCCACCACGGATGCTATGATCCCTGTGGATGGCGGAATCAAATAAAGCAATACTTTGCTCTAAAGATGAGAATTGCTGGGTTTTGCCACCCAACAACTATTATTCAAGATAAAATTAGTTCTCTATTTCTGGCTTTAGTGTTTTCTTATTCTCTTCGAAGATCTGTTGTGCTTCCTTAACAGTGGCATTCTCATGAACCAATGCCCGGATTGCCTTTATCACTGCAACAGGGTGTTCATTCTGCCAGATATTCCTTCCCATGTCCACACCAATTGCCCCTTCATCAAGTGCGTTGTAGACGAGATTGAATATGTCGGCTTCAGTCTTGAGCTTAGGCCCCCCAGCAACCACAACAGGCACAGGGCATCCGTTTGCAACTTTGCTGAAGTTTTCGCAGTAATATGTTTTCACAACTTTTGCCCCAATTTCAGCACCTAGCCTGGTCGCAAGGGCCAGGTATTTGGCATCTCTCTTTTCAAGTTCCTTTCCAACAGCTGTGATTGCCATTACTGGAATGCCGTATTCTTCCCCTTCATCGACTAGCTTTGAAAGGTTGACAAGCGACTGCTTCTCATGTGCTGTTCCCACAAAGATGGAAATTGCCACTGCAGCAACATTGAGCCTGGCTGCATCCTTCATAGAAGTAGTGATCTCTTCATTGCTAAGATCGTCATTGAGTACACTGGCCCCTCCTGAAACCCTGAGCAGGATCGGTGTATCCCACTTTGGGTCTATGGAAGCCCGAAGTACGCCTCTTGTTACAGAAAGTGTGTCGGCATAAGGAATAATCGGTTCTATGGTCTTCCTGGGGTTTTCCAGGTTGTGGGTAGGGCCCATAAAATATCCATGGTCGCAGGCAAGCATCACTGATTTTCCGTCAGACGGCTTAATCATTCTAGAAAGTCTGTTACTCATTCCCCAATCCATATATTTCCCCTTTTTATCTCGTTCCAAATCCGGTATCCCTCTAATAACATTTCTGTCGTACTTATGCATATTAAGAAATGCCCAGGATATTCAATCTGATTCTATCTTGGGAGCATTCCTTACAATGCATAGTGGCATTTCGATGAATATTTTCATCAGGATGAGTTTTCTTTTTGATTACTTAAAGGAAAACAGGATTGAATGGATTGGTTTTAATGAAAATAAAACCTGCATCCTAATGGCGGATAAATTTCTCCATTATTGTCTGGTCAAGGTATTTTCCGTCAACAAAAGCCTCTTCCTTAAGTATCCCTACCACTTCAAACCCGAATTTGCGGTAAATTGAAGCTGCAACAGTCTGCGGAGAGTTTACCGCCAGCTTAATTTTCCTTATGTTTGGGTTTCCAGAAATTGCCTTTATGGTTTCTTCAAGAAGACGTGTACCTATGCCCATGCCTCTGAATTGCTTCTTCACAAAGAATCCAACAATATCCGCAACATGTGCTTCCTTCTTCCTAGAGAAGTAGACCTGCCCCATCATACCTATGGGAACATTATTTGCAATGGCAAAGATCACTCCTCCAATTCTGCTCTGCCAGACTTCCTTACCGTAATTGAGCTCTTCCTCATATTCGCTTCCAAATGCAGATGAATCGCTTTTCAGTGCCTCGAGCCTCAGATCCCTGAACTGCTCCCATCGGGATGGATCGAGTTTCATATATGAAATTCCACTTTCTGCTACCTCTGGCATAATGGTGAAGATATGAGAGGTCTAATTTATTACTTTGTATCCTGAAGTACACTTAATTCCCATCTCTCTTACCATTAGATAGGTAAGGAATAATGGCTAAATCCAAAACAAGCAATTCTATTTAGGGATATATACGAACCAAGAAGAAAGCCAGGAGAAGAAGTCAGGCGGATACAACAGTGGTATGGGAACAGAAAAACCAAACATAGGAAAAGGTTCAAGATATGAGGGTCCTGTTGCGCCAGTTGTTGCATCCATTGTTTTAAT
>JAJZKL010000188.1 GCA_021804185.1 Thermoplasmata archaeon
TATATAATGAATGCATTATATTAATGGAATGATTTTACTTGCTGCCGATACCAAGAGAGATCAGGAGATGATCGATAAATTCCAGCGTGCATATGAGAATTTAAAGAAGATCGCTGACAGACTGGAGGATGAAAACAGGAGACTAAGGCAGGAGCTGGAGGAATACAGGAAGAGACACCCTTCCAATGTAGGAGTGAAGAACGGAAAGACCTACGACATTGCAGTATCGGGAGATGCACAACCTGAAAGCATGATTCCAGAACCGGCGGAGAATAGAAAACCGGGAGCACAGCCAGGTCACAAAGGTCACTTCAGGATCAGATCAAAGATTTCGAAAGGGTGAAGCAGATGGGCAGCATCACAAGGACACTGATCAAGGCAAAATTTAGGGCAAGCATGAACGGCGCTCTCTTCCTGCAGACTTACAGGGAAAGCAATAAAATGATATTGAGTAAGGATGAGTTGGTTGTACTGCTTCCGAGAAATTTGTTTCCAGACCGAAACATGCCTGCAGAAGTCAACGTTACCGTGAACTGGAATGAGAACGAAGGAGATTGAGGTTATTCTGAAGGGATTAAATAATAGGGACAGAAAAGAGATAGAATTTGACCTCGATCCGGCAGCGAAGAACACTTACAGGTTCTAGGAGATGCACATAAATAATGTCGGGAATGGAAAAGTGAACGGAAAATGAAATATGGTAGATATTTCTGGAAGATCCCATATTCCAATACTCCTGAGTCCATTCTAATTTCTCTCCTTAGATAATGGATTGAGCCCGGTTTTTGCGCAATGGTCTTATGTCACAAAAAATGTCTCGTCGAGGTTTTTGGAAATTCTCAAGGAATTCCTATACAGCTCTTCTTACCACTTCTGTTACAATCTTATCCATGTCTTCCTTGTATCTTCGTCTCATGGGTTACTCCTGGAAGCATCCTTTCATTTTTCATGAAATATCGATCATAATCTGGGACTAATCTAGATACCCTTACACAAAATTCGAGATACTATCCCAACGGGATATGAATACGGAAATCTTTACGAGGTTTATCTGGATAGGCTGGAATATTTTCTTCAAATATCGTAGATGCTATTCGTTTCCCGGCAAAAACTAAGAAGAAGCCTTGTGAAACTGGAATCGTACTAAAAATGAAAGGTGGGCCTCAGAATCCGCGTCGTTCGTCCGATTCTCTGCCTAACTGACTGGTTTGCCATTATTGCCTTTAAACATTACCTTCTATCAATAACCTGTAGATTATTGGATAGATCCCGGAAAAATAGAAGCAAGAGGTAAGAAGATTCTTCCTGCTTCTGCGTAACGACGACACGCTGAATGTAGTACCACGGATAAGGTGTTTTGAAGCTGATTGCCAGAGGGGACTGAGCAAAGTGAAAAGGTCCCAGGTGGATCACCGGCATGATATCTGTTGTGCCATTACCGGAATAATTGTGGCCCTCCTTATCGTATGAAGTTACGGAAGGTCCTATTTTGAACATCAGAAACAGGATTGGACTGTTGTCCAGGTGATGAAAATCGGGAGAATACATCGTGTAGTTACCAATCTTATAAATTGAACCGATAATATGGAATTTCACGCCGGTATAGAGGGAAGAAACTGTCTCATCCGTTGCTGCGATTCCTAACCAGACACAGGTGCTGTATCCCGGTTGAATTACGAGCGTTGGACCTACAAGAATTTCGAATTCAACGCTGAAGCCATTTCCGGATTCATTGATGACCTGCGGGATAGTGTATGTACTGTTGCTGGAACCCAATGGCCCATGCTGGGCCGACATAATCCTGTATACGGGAATCTGTGACGGGAATTCTGTGAGATATTCAAAGAGCATGATGGAAGAAAACAGGACAGCACTATAAAAACAGAAATTACAATTCTGGAATGTCTTTGCCAGTACTATAACAACCTGTTTCGACGATGCATCCTGAGTGCCTCACTTTGTGTTGCCCATATCGCTCTTTCTTACATATTGGCATGAGCAGGGTATTCTACAGCAACTATTTGGCCATGTCGCCTATCACTGGCATGACTATGTTAACTCCTGTGTAGGCCTTGTATCCAACATAGAGACCGTATACGTAAAGCAGGAGAGTAAACAGATTGGCCACAATAGAGACCGGGAAAAAGAGAAATACCGAAAGAATGCCGATGACTGTTATCACCACACCCAGAAGAATGGACTGAACCGCATGAAACTTAAGGTTCCTGTCCCTGTCTGCATACAGAATATACACAATTATGCCAGATACCCATGTAAGTAGGTACGCGAAGATATACATGATCTTGTTGTCGATTCCTGCATCACCCAATCCTCTCACCTACACTCCAATAGAACAATAGTTTTCATATAAACATTTCTGGCTTCAGGTTGACAGATTTCTGCCTCACTGCCTCAGCCAATTTTGGACCGGCCCTTCAGGTACTGCCATAATGTAATAGGCAGATTGATCTTAAGAGTATTTCACAACCTGAGAGATAATCAAGTAGTGCTGGAACCCGAAGAGGTTTCACATAGTTAACAGTTTCAAGTCGGCGAACACCCGGAACTCATTTTACGAAGATAATTTTCGTTTCCGGGAATCGGTGGATTTATGATCACTCGTTCCTCATTGCACACTATCTGAAAATTAATGTACAATTATTCATGCCAATATTTCCCCTTCTTGTTCCAAATTAACCATCTAATATAAATTCACCCCAACACTGGGGTCAATTCGAAATCTACACTTAAAAAATAGGTCATGTTAGTTCCTTTTTTGACGTGTCATTCACGAATTCCGGTCCATTTGAAAACTCGCCATTTTCCTGCATCTTCACTGCTCTGTTCAGGTTGATCTTGTATCCGGCATATCCAAGGATAATTACCGATATCACCACAAGGAAGAACGGAAGTCCGAGGGCGTCAAGGTTATGTATATGAAGCCCGGTTATTATGCTGTAGTTCCATATACTTGGATATACAATGGCGCTTATTCCCGCTACTACGAACGCTATCCCGCCGTAGGAGAGAACGAAGTGGCTGACTCCCCTAGCAACATATGCTATCCCCGACTGACCCAGTTTCTTCTTCCTGGTAAGCCAATTCCCGAAAAACATCCCTGCGATAACCTGCATCGTCATAGTTCCAAGACCGAACATCAGACCCGGCAGGAATCCGATGTAGATGGGCATGCTTGGTGCAAGGACAAAATAAATTATTATTGCAAATGCCCCGAAACCGAAACCAGCAATCAGTCCGTGGAAGAACGCAAGTCGCATGGGAATAGGCTTGTAAACCCCATTTTCCTTTCTCATCACAGGATTGTCCGTGTGATGCATTTCCCCCTCTTCCTTGTCCATGTGACCCTTGTGGATTCCAAACAGCCTGTAGAGGCTTGTTTCGATGATGTGGACATGTGGATATTTCAGCTTGTTTGCGATGTAGAAGCCCGAAAGCGCCATGACCGTCCCGACAACCACGTAGATGAGGCCGTTGAAAAATGTCACTTCCATGAAGCTTGCGAGAGCAAGCGCTGCCAGTTCCGACATAAGCACTCTCTCTAGGGTGAATCCACTTGAGAATACGAGTCCTGCCTTGGCACCCCCCTTTACCGAATAGCTTCCCACTGCATATGAGAATGTTATTGGCCAGGTATGCTCATCTGGGGTTATACCATGTACTATCCCAAGTAAATACGATACCAGTATTGTCATGTAGATGCCGTCATAGACGGGATTCCATAGATTTATGTACATATAATCAACTCCTTATAGGCTTGCCGTGAGGGCACTCTTTAGGTTTTCCAAGAATATTCCACAGTTTCTCAACAGTTTCGTGATCCATAAGGTAATCGTATCTGCAGACTTCGCTGCATGCGTTTTCAAGAGGTTCTCCAGAAGAAAAAGCAACATACTCCATAACCCTGTGCGCCTCGATTATTTCGTCGTATTCTTCCTTTCCCTCCTCAGTCGGCATGATCATGCCGGAACTTGAGATTACGAATCCTTTTCTGGAGAGCCTGCGCACCACCTCCAGCGCCGTTGGAGGCTTGACGTTCATGAACCTTGCCACGTCCGCAAGCCTGAGGGGGAATAAGGCGTGTTGC
>JAJZKL010000189.1 GCA_021804185.1 Thermoplasmata archaeon
GAAATTACTAAAAAAAAAAATATAATGTCAGACAGACCGGATCAGCTTGACTGAACAGTGAAGCCTACATTTGGGGTAAATATCTTCGCATTCAGGTTTAAGTCCTGATTGAGATTGAAATCAATCAATACATCCTGCGAGGAATGAGCACTTATCTTGAATGGATGGTTGATAAATGCGAATGGTGCATTCAGGCTGAAGTTGAAATTTACCCCAAGTATGTCCACTGTGACATTAGTGATGTAGAGCCTGATCATGGTGTAGGTTGCAGCATGCAGTGTTATGTTTGTCAGGAGGGATGCATTTGTTGCAGTCAGGTTGAGGATATCAATAGTGTGAGTTGAAACAGTGTAGTTGACCCATCCGCTTGAGTTGCTGTGGAGGCTGACCGCACTGAATGTTATGTAAACACCGCTTACACCTGATATGGGCGCATCTGCAACTGAAATCGCCATATTTCCAGTGTCCTGTGAGCTTTTATAATAGCTGTAACCGAAGTATCCTCCAGCCGCTACTATAATTATCACTACTATTGCAGCAATGCTTATTGCTTTCATTTAGTCGATTTATCATTTTTGAGATTAAGGTTTTGTGGTACATTCAATATAAATCAGAAAACTGATTCAGTTTTCTAACCTGAATTTTTCACCAAGGGCTTTTGAGAGAACTGCCTTGTATTTGCTTCTAGTAACAGCATCAAGTTTTTCAGCTCCTTCATAGCTGTTGTGCATAAGCATATAGACCACAGCCTCGCCTTTTGTCTTAACAGTGAGCAAGGATGGAGTTTTGGATGTGCCATTCTTCAGAAGTATATTGTCTATATTGGAATATTCAATACTCATATTCTGGCCTGGCCCATTTTCTTCTGCGGAATCCATCTTCTTCTCCATCTCCATTCCCTTTAGCTCTGCCTCCTCAAGGATCTTTTTCTGAAGTTCCTTGTCTCTGGTCAACAGGGTATATCTAAGTCCGCTGGAAGATTCTTCTTTCAGTGGATCTTCCTTGAGATATGCCCTTATATCTTCAGAAAGCTCCTCTGATTCAGAAATTTTGAATTCTACCATTCTGTCCTTCATAAAGACAAGATGGCATATTTCGGTCTGTGAATCTTTTCTCCAGGCGTTATCTATGGATCCTACAATATCTAACATTGTTTAGCATTAAGACATAGAATAAATAGTTGGCTCAGGTGAAAGTATACAAAAAAAGGAAAGTCTGTGATAACTGGAATTTATAATCATTTCTAATTATTAGGCGGTGTTTAATAGTATCCGCCGCCTCCACCACTCCCTCCGCTGCTACTGCTGCTTCCCGTCTTGAGGTTTGCGAACTGCTCTATGATTCCCGGATAGACGTGGCCCTGTGAAGAACCTGGAAGTCCCCACCAGTCAGCCATAAGTTCCCATGTACCGCCAACTTTCTGGTACTGGAGTAGATATGGCATGATCAGTGTTCCCACAGTTTTGTTCACGGAGTTAGTTCCGTTGATATATTTAAATCCTGATGAAAGGTTTGTTTTTGCGCTCGCATTAATTAGAACAAGATACCAGAGATCCGCCGTTACATTTGCATAATTGCCTGATACGGAGATTTTATAGTTGTATACAGAATAGTAATCGATTGGGTCGTGAGAGAAGAATGATGCCCAGGTTGCCTCTATGGATGAAGTCGTTGAGTAAGTTCCGTTCAGCTTGCTTCCGACCACGTTCCAGTAAAGCACTGAGCTGCTTGTATACTGTGACGCAGTCTGAGAAACGTTCTCTACCCCTATAGCCTGCCAGTGACTGTATGCCAGGCTTGTCACCTGATTTTGTGCCTGAGCTGTTGACGTGCTTGTTGAGGACTTGGTCAAATAAAGTCCCCATCCAGCTCCGGCGATGATGATCAGCACGACAATCACAGCCAGCATTGCCAACATGGAGGATTTCTTTCCGCCACCTTGTGGCTTCCTAATTTCATTGTCTGTCATGCCATTACATACCAAATCTAATTATTTAAACACTATTAATTTTAGTAGTATTATATTAAGAATCAAAAATCTACGTTAGAGCAGACCTTTCAAAATGAGAACATGGTCTGCTCTCCAAGAGAATCTGGGCAACACCAACCTTTTATGAAAATTTTCCCGATAGACAGCCAAGATACATAACTGTGACCTGCCTCATAACCACAGTTCCCTGTTTCTGGTAATTTTCAAAGAGTTCGCGGAACTCTTTCATAACATTATTGAACTCTGGGCTATCCTCTCCTATGGAATATGATGCTGATCTGTATCTTCCGGTGATCCCATCAAGATCCATGCTCTGGTCGTTCTGATATGTAATTAGTTCATACTCTTCTCCAAAGAATTGCTTTATTGTGCTATCATAAAGTGACAGGCTGCCCGTTCCATGATATGCCGGGCTGTATTTTCTAACTATACGTTCATATGAGGCAGTGAAAGCATCTTCGTCTACCCTGTTGTTCCATATAAGGGCGACCCATCCTCTTCGCAGGATCCTCCTGAACTCAATGCCTGCTTCGTCGGGCCTGAACCAGTGGAAAGACTGGCCACATACTGCAATGTCAATTGATTTTTCCGTAAGATGAGAATTCTCTGCCGTTCCGTCTGTGATTTCAACATTCTCTTTCCCGTTAAATGTCTCCTGCAGCACAGACCTCATATCATGATTTGGTTCCACGCACTTCACTCTGTTTCCATTTTCAACGAAAAGTTTCGCAAGTTTGCCTGTGCCTGAACCAATATCGGCTACAACCCATGATTTATCCATTCCAGTTTTAGATGAAAGGTCCTTTAAAATTCCTGCTGGATATGATGGCCTGCTTAGCGAATAAATTTCTGCCCTTCCTGTGAATCTCTCTGTATTTGTTGCCATGTTCATCAATAACCCAGATATGCGATGCTGACACCATATATTGTTCATTTAAAATTATATGGCTGAAAAACCATCTTCTTACCTTTTAACGGTTTCTGAAATACGAGATAAGCGGTATCTCCATCTCCTCTCTGCTCAGGCCCCCATGCATTCCGATCATGTCTATTTCAGATGAATCCGGATCCAGTGTGGAAAGCGTGGAGTCAAATATTGCTGTCCCATCGGGTGGCATAATCACAATATCCTCACCGGATCCGAACCTCAACTTCCTTAAATCGCATGGTCCAATCAGGCCTTTTTTGACTGCGTCCTTGAAGTTGATGGGAGCAAATCCATTAAAATTTTCAAGGATGTGCTCCACGGATTCGCCCATCGTGTCTTTTCTGAGATGAAGGAATGGTGCCCTTAAATCCCCAACCGCTGGACAGATCATGTTATTTCTAAGCTTGGTATCGCCTGCAATGTCCCTGATATTCTCTCTGGGAACAACAGTATGGCCATGGTCAGCTGAAATCAAGATTCCGGTGTTTGCTGTATTCTGATTTTTAGAAAATTCAAGGATCATATGAAATATGCTCTCAATTTCATTTGCTGTTTCTTCTGTATATGGGCCAACTTTATGTGAAATTGTGTCAACAGTTGGTATATAGCAGAAATGTAACGATTGCCCCCTCTCTCTTTCAAGATCGGATTTAAGAAGGGTAAAAAGATGTGAGTGAGACAGATAAGGCCTGATTATTGCTGAGCCTGTTGTTATTTTTGTAAGCCCGCTCTTACTAATGGCCCTTGGTGAATAATAAAAAGACTTGACTCCATCTTTTGTAAGAGATGAGTGTATGGTATTGCCAATCAGGTCCGGGGTTGAGTTCAATACATGATCTGATATTGACCGGCCCTTCAATCCAAGCGGGGACATGTTTATCATGTTGCATACTGTTCCAATGGAGCTCAAATACTGAGTGTAGCCTATCACTCCATGCTCTCCTGGTGTTAGGCCAGTGTGGCACGATATGGTTGCAGTGGATGTTGTTGAGGGAAATGTACTTGTGATTACATCCAGGTCTGCTTTACCGATAAATTCTTGTGTATGCGGAAGGTTGAATTTTTCCAGTGCCCATCTGACAGTACTGGTGCCAAACCCATCGAGAAAGAAGAATATGAGACGATCAACATGAGGGAAGTC
>JAJZKL010000190.1 GCA_021804185.1 Thermoplasmata archaeon
CAATTCCGCATATTTTCTGCCTTTACCTATGCTTCCCCTGTAGTTTGGCATAAATACTGAATATCCTGCCTTCAGGAGATAGTAATAGTTCTTCTCAACGAATGAAATAGATGAATATGAGGTCGGGCCACCATGAACGTAAACTACCAACGGTGCATCAGGACCATTGGATATGAATATGCCATAGCATTGAAGTTGATCTTTAGACTTCCATTTCACAATCTCAGCTTTGAACTGCCGCGCTGATCTAATATCTACATTTTCAGATGTTAATTTATGAGGAGCCTTGCCCAGGGGACCGGTATATATTTCCTGTGGACTGGAACTGTCCTGGTAGACTATAAAGTATGAATTCTCCGTAACAACTAATTCTGGATTATAAGATGGTAGTGCTGTCCCCTCTGCTGACCACATAATTTTTTCTGTAATTCCCTGAAATAAAGACAGCCCAGTTGATCCCTCTTCTGTATAAATTGAATAAAATTCTTCACTGCCGTGCCAGTTCAATCCTTGGTATGATCTCTTGGAATCCTCGGTAATATTCTTCTTATTGCCGCTTTTTAGGTCGACCTCTATTATATCACCTGAGAAGACACCAAAATCACTCATCAGTGATTCCAGGAAAATGATCTTGGAAGCATCTGGTGATAATCTTGGCCTTGCGATTTGTCTCCAGTCAGGATTGTATATTTCCTTGAGATTTCCACTTTCCGGATCCAAAAGGTAAAGTCTCGATGCATACCATGAAGACTCATCCTGCTTTAAAGAGGCAACCATCGCTATACTCTTTTCGGTACAGCTGAATTCCCAGACCTGCATACCTGACGTGATTTTTCTTATACCAGACAGTGGATCATACAGGTAAAGCGACCTGAATCTGTCTTCATGATCTACAAAAAAGCCATCATCCCCAGAGTCAATTCTCTTCTTCTCTTCTTCTGAAAGAGGCTCTTTTTGCAGGAAGACAATTCTGCTTTCATCGAACCATTCCAGAGAATGTGGTTCATCTGGCAATGAAATCTTTAGAGGGTTTTCTGAATCTGTCCTTTCTATCACAAGAAAATGCTCATGCCCCTTTTTTGAAAAATATGCAATTCTGTCCCCTGCCTTTGTTAGAGACGGTGAACTTAAATTGGTATCAGTTTCAGAAATTTTCCTGATAAGATCTCCATTATCCGTCCTGCTTATTGCAATATAATTTTCAACAACCTTCTCCTTTTCTTTGTATGTTGAAGAAGAAATATATGAAATCATGGAACCGGAGGCATTTGTACTCAGGGAATTTATGGAACGGGCTTTGAGATATGTTTCGTCGATTGAAATTTTTTGCATATATATCCAATCATTATGATCCTACAAATTTTTCCATTGCGTTCAGAGATAATTAATGATTGATGAAATTAGCAGTATTCTGTTGATCGTTTTGGTCACATCTATTCTTTCGGAGAGGGAATGCGCCCCGTCGCCCACGGCACCCATTCCATCGATCACCGGTAGCCCGGCTGCCGAAACAAAGTTTCCATCGCTGCCCCCGCCGACCTCAACTCCCTCTAATTTAAAGGAAAATTTCGATCCAATCCTTGAGACCTCCTCAAAAAGCTCCATTGTTCTTTTATTCTTTTCCATTGGAGGGCGGTTTAATCCTCCCGTTAAGCTGACAGTTGATCTGTACTTTTCCTTCACTATCTTATCAAAACAGTCAGCAACCCTATTTGCCTCTTCAATGGTTCTGATCCTGACATCTACTCTTGCCTGAGCGAAGGCTGCAACAACGTTTGGACGACTGCCGCCGTTAATTATGCCTACATTGACTGTTGTTCCTTTTTCAGGATCTGCACAGCTTTCAACCTTCGGTATAATTCTTGCCAGGTCAGAAATTGCACTTATTCCCTTATCTGGATCCAGCCCGGCGTGCGCAGCCTTACCTGAAATGTTGATTGTAAAATCCATTACACCTTTCCGTCCGACCTTTACCGATTCACCTAATGCTGCCTCCATGACAATAACCGCGCTGGATTTCTCTGCTGTCTTCACAATCAGATCCCTGGATGATTCACTGCCTATCTCTTCATCAGGCGTTATCAAAATATTTACAGGGTTTCTGGTTTCACCAATCTCCTGTAGAAACTTTACTGCCCAAATAGACATTATGATGCCAGATTTCATGTCAAATATGCCTGGACCTGAAGCAGTATTATCATTAAGCGAAAATGGCATTGTATTTATTGTACCAGCTGGCCAGACTGTATCGTAATGGCACAGAAGCAGTATCTTTCGGCCATTTTCACTGCCAAAGTAACTGCAGTAAACAGATTTCTTTTCATTGTTTATCAGAACATCTACACTTTTTCCCGTTCTGTTCTTTATGATTTCTGTTATTTTATCAACGCCCTTTTCCAGCAGTTCAGGGGAATCCGATGGCGTTTCGGTTTCTACGAGTTTCCTTATATCATCAATCATATCATTAAAATGCAGGTCTCTGAAACTTTCCCATCTTTTTGTGAATTCAGTTTCCGAGAGCAATCTCTCCACTTTCCACTGTTGATTTCGCGAAGAACTCGTCGTCGATGACAACACCAATGCCAGGGGACTCAAACGGTGCAATCCTGCCAGATTCCATCTTGAAGGTGTTTCGAACTATATCCTTCACGAAGTATTTTTCGTTTGGTGAAGTATCACCCGGCATATCTATCAATGAGTTCGACGCAAGCGCAATATTGAAGCTTCTGCCAACCCCTGTTTCAAGCATTCCACCGACCCAGCAGTGCCCCCCAAAATTATTGACGATCTCTGCTATCTCAAGCGAGTTCTGAAGGCCGCCAACCCTGCCGGGTTTTATGTTGACTATATCAGCAGCGTCTATCTGGAAAGCTTCTCTTGCAATATCCGGTGATGTGATAGATTCATCCAGGCAGATTTTCGTCGATATCGCCTGTCTTAGAGCAGCATGATCAACGATGCTATCATGTGCAAGAGGCTGTTCAATATAAGCAAGGTTATATTTGTCAAGATTCCTGAGCATCTCTATGTCGCTTATCCTATAATCGCAGTTTGCATCAACACTGAGCGTTGCCTCTGGAAATGAATTCCTGACGAAAGAGACAATTTCTTCCTCGTATCCGCGTGCAATCTTCAGTTTAATCCTCTGGTAGCCTTTATTCAGAGCATTCAGCACCATTGGATGAAGCTGTTCATTTGGCATCATACCGATAGAGATGCCAACATCTGCATACCCTTTCGACCTTCCCAGATATTTATGCAATGGTATGCCGTTAGCTTTTGAATGATAGTCCCAGAGAAGCATCTCCATTGCTGCCTTTGCCATATTGTGTCCCTTGAACCTCTTTGTTCTCTCAAGGAATTCCTTTGGCATTGGAAGATCGCTTATCTCCTTCGCAAGATAATTCCTGATCATATGCATAGCAGTGAAATTGTCTTCATAACTGTAAAACGGGTCCACATCAGTCACACACTCTGAAAATGCTTTTATGTTGCCATCCTCAAGTGTGAATATAATGGCTTCCCTGTTTCCCTGATTTCCAAAACTTGTCTTGAATGGCACAATCAGAGGAAGCCTGACTATGTTGTACTTAAGTGTAAGACCCATGGGCGTCGTATTACAGATTCTGCTTAAAGCTTTTTGAAAATTTACGTTTATGATGTCAAGTTAAAATATGGATAAAGCATCATATTATGTGGCAGAAATTAAGCAGATAAGCGACGCCGACGAGATCAAAAAGATACTTCCCGTAATTTCTTCTGCATGGGGAATGCCTGATCTTTCCGCCGCGCTTAAGGATACTATAAACGCCATGAGATTCCATGGCGGTCTAGTACTTGCAGCATATTCCGGAGCTAAAATAATCGGCATGCAATTCAGCTTTCCCGGATACAGGAAAGGCAAGGTATATCTCTATTCTCATATGACTGGAGTTTCAGAGGATAGTAAATACTCCGGTGTCGGAAGGATGCTGAAATTATATCAGAAGGAATGGGCACTTGATCATTCCTTTGATCTGATCGCATGGACATTTGATCCTGTCATGACAGCGGGACA
>JAJZKL010000191.1 GCA_021804185.1 Thermoplasmata archaeon
TCTAGTATAGATGGCCATAAAACTTTGCTTCGTCGAAAACGCTGTCGAGTATAGGAGAAATTGATGGTAAATCTTCATTGATTTGCTTTATATAACTTTCCATATACCTGATGATCGGTCGTCTGTATTCCTCAAAAATTGGATTGAAATCACTATGGCCAGAATTTGTTTCCATCTTCGTATAACCTAGTTTTCTTTCCAATATACTCTTCAAAGCTAATCTTGTTTTGGAAGAATTCTTCAGTCAAATTTTGGGAAGCTAGCTCCAGCTCATCAAGGATTATTCCCCTAATGTATTTATCAATAGTTGTAAGCTTTGAATTTGCCTTCCGTTTACCAGTTTCACCTAGCTCAGCTGGAATTTCACGTAGAAAATCCTCCTCGTTTTGAATGACATTTAGACCTCTTCGGCGATTTCTATTTAACACGTCTTCCTTGAGGATATCTAGCAATTCCTTCATTATAACAGGATCCCCTGAATAAAAATCCCTTGCCTGAATAACATCCTTGATTGCATAAAGGGATAGTGGTGTACCTGTATGCGTACTCTCCTTGATTACCATTATGTTTTCGTCCACCTTTTGTTTAATGTTCCCTAATGTTGAAATTTCAATTCTTCGAGTGGTAAACTTAGTCGTAATTGTGGGAACGGTAAATCCATCTGGGAAAAGTGAAAACTGATTAATCTGGTATGGTTCAGTTATCCCGGATACTGGCAGAATGCTTTGCAATTCTCCTGATGGCAGTTCTTGATCCTTTATGGAATTCTTAATGTTCACGAAGTTCTCCAAGAACTCTAATTTTTCCGCTTCTCTGTTTTTCCTGCCATGAGAAAACCTTTGTAACCTCAATCTTTTCAACGCCAATTCTCCTCTCGATGGGCCATCTATACTAGAAATCAAACTAATCTGGAAATCTTCATCACCAATAAAATCCTCCACCGCTCTGGACAGCTCCTCAATAGGCAACTCCGGGTAGTTGCTCATAAGTTCATTAAATAACAAACTAGGGTCATTCATCTCAATCCCATCTCCTTCTTAACAGATTTCGATAGTATTTCAGTCAATCTCTTTCTAAACTCCGGTGGTAATACAACCTTATTCTCCTTTTGCGTAGACCCTGTAGGTAATTCCATAAACACCATGAATAATCTCCGCCAGTTTTTTAGATTCTCCCAGATCGTGTTTGAGAATTCTTCAACGGGTAAATCTTCACGTGCCATTAGTTGTGACAGCCGATCTGCATTAGGAATAAAAACATCATTGACAATAGTTTCGTAAATCTTAGGATCAGAATTCCCGAATTGTTTTACGAAATCCAAATACCAATCCATCGACATTATACAGGAATTGAACAGGATAATCTTGAGATTATATCCAGTAAGATTAGATATCCTTTCAATCTCATTTCCTATGCCCTTTAGAAGGTTATTGTTGATGAGATGCAGGTAGTCTTTTGAAGATCTAAGAAACTCAGCCATCCATTTTGACACATACTCAGTATAGTTTTCGCTTGAATTATCTGAGTAATAACTGGCATTTTCAGACTCTAGGTGTTGATATTGTCTGAACGCGTTCTTGAATCTCACAAACAAATTCCACAGGGATTCGGTATCCTTTGTCTCCCCCACCGATCTTTCTATCAAAGCAGTCAAAAACTCTATTCCTGGAGTCCTGACCTCGCTAATGTATTGGCTCTCAAGCTTGCCAGAATTAGAAGTTTTGAATTTTGTGTAATCCATACTCATAGATCTTATCATAAACCCAACAAGGCCCCAGTCAATGTCATCCATTATGAGGGAATCGGATAGGATTCTGTTTGAATAAATTGTAGCCAGGAAATAATCATCACTTTTGAACAACCTCTCGGCCTCTTTCAAATGTGCCACTAATATTTTTTTCCTGGTATCGTTAGTTAGCATTAGCCCACTATATGTTATTATTAACAACATATAAATTTTGTTTGTGTCTCATACTCAGGATAACTCTGAGGCCGTTGGTGTTACACAGACAACAATAGGCAATAGATTCGAATCTTTACTGAATTTGGAAACGTTTCCAAATTACTTATACTCTCCGCAATCTACCAGGATGACTTTGAGGTTCAAAATTCACCGATTCACACAATTCACAGGTATCACAGAGTTCCCATCTTATGGCTTACTTTAAAACATGACTGTGAATCGAGTGAATCCAGTGAAACGAGTGAATGATGTGAATTTTGAAAAAAAATAAACTACTTAATAGGAGTATGAAGACCTATCAGCCCTATTGGCCTGTATCCAGAGCTTTCCCTTCCATCCTTTGTTCTGATAGTCTGCTTTATTCTTGCATCAAGGACTGAAACATTTTCGCTCCCAACGAGAGTATCGATGATAGCATCGAAGCCATTCCACCCACTGACAGGAAGGTGAGAAGAGTGGAGAACCTTTGACCTTCTGACATACTTTCCATCTGGATCAGCAGTGGCATCCCATATTGCTTCAGTCCCTGGCTTTCCGCCCTTCCCAGGAATCTCTGCCTGTATGAGTTTAGCGGAGTATCTTTCTTTTTCTGAACGAATAAGTTGCAGTATCCTCTCTGTTTTCTCTGTGAAGTTGACAGGTTCCCTTTTGTCTATCCACTCCGCAAAGAACTTTATCATCTGGGATCGGTAGAACTCAAATTTCTGCATTGCATATCTGAAGTCCTCCAGATCCATGGTCAGCGTTCCGTTATCAACATTCCATCTGGATGCAGAATGGATCATTGCGAGTTTGATAAGGTGTTCAGGTGCCTTTGTTTTGCTCTCTGTCTGAACCCATTCTATCGAAAGTGTGCCCACCTCCTTTTTCCTCTTCTCAATCTCATTCTTCTCCCTGATGACAGACATGTAGTACTCGTTTAACGCTTCCATGAACTTCGGTGTGGACTGCACCGCTCCTATTTTTGACATTTCCTTTAGTTCATTGATCATGGCATTTGTCATTCCTTCCATACCTGGCAGGTCCCTGTCTGTGAGGGGATTTTCAGGGATTGGGCTGTCATCCATCAGAGGGAGAAGCCTCCATGCCCATCCCTGCTCGAAGAAGTCTGAGTCCATATACTTGATTGATATAGGCGTCCCTGTTGACCAATAGGATGTTACGCATTTCTTGTGAACCTGATGGCCATTAACATTAGTTGTGTTGGATGGTATGTTGCCATCATAGAGATCTGAGTACCCTTCAAACATATCCTTGTTGTAGTTGTCTGCCTTATACAGAACAGAATCCTCGTCCTTCATGAAGATGATAGGAATTCTCCTTCCATCCTTCTCCTTCTGGACCATTGAGGTAATGCCTCTCGACGTTCCTCTCCCTGTCATATAATAGTTGTAGTGGCCGAATGCCGTCGGAACTATATCATCTGCCATGAACTTATACAGCGGGGATTTGTTGTGGCCTGAATCAGCTATGTGCCTGTATGCCTCATTGCTCAGAACCCTGCCTTTTGTATCAACGTAATTTGCATAGTAGAGTGCGATGGAAATGAGGAATTCACATGATGCCTCTGCCACAAACCCTGGAACTGATTTGCTTTCCATCAGGAATCTGGAGTATTTTCCTATGAAGTCCTTCTCTGATGGTTTATTGATGACCTTTTTGAATGGGCTCTCCTGGAATTGCTTGATGGATCTGGCAATATCGGCTGGCTGATCTGATAAGGTGGATTGTTCCACCTGGTGTTCGTATTCACACTCTTGGCAGATCATCGCATACACATCCTCTTCCTTTTCACCGATTTCATGCCCTTCTGAATCCGTTATAGGAACCATCCTTCCTCCGATCAGAGTGGATACCATCGGTATGTTATGCTTGGGGCAGACCCGATCTGATTTCTGATTTGTATCATCATCCGATTGTGCTTTTTCTTTAGATTTCTGTTTTGCCATCTTATATCACCTCAACTTCAAATTTTTGCATGCACTTCTTGATCTGGTTTTGGCTCAGCTTCATTTCCAACACCGACCCAACCGGGGTAAACCCAACGGGCAAAAAGCTCGATCTTCTTTGCCTCTGGATACATTGT
>JAJZKL010000192.1 GCA_021804185.1 Thermoplasmata archaeon
GCCGCAGATGAAGTATATAAGAATTGCAGCTTTCTTTGAGGTAATCTTTCTTGCCGTGCTGTCTGCGATCATAATAATAGAGGCAAAGGACAACACGCTGGCAGTTTTCAACCCGTTCATAAAATCAAAGCTATTTGACTCTGTTGGCGGTCCCCTGAGCGGCCTTGGACTTGGAATGATATTCGGCCTTACAAGTTTTATAGGGTATGGTGGATCCGCTCCACTCGGAGAGGAGGCGGTTAACAGCAGGGCCATAACAAAGAGCCTT
The DNA here is from genome assembly GCA_021804185.1 of Thermoplasmata archaeon. The sequence goes on from JAJZKL010000192.1 coordinate 269, forward strand.
GTGTTTGGCCTCGTTATTGTTGGAATAGTGCTTACAGAGGTTGCTTATGCCCTCACTGTGGGATGGGGAGTATCGCTTATGAGTTCTTTTGCCGTGGCCAACATTCCCGGCATCCTGGTTGCAACAGCATATACCGGGGTCGCGGGAGGGGTTATGCTCTCAATGGTGGCTTTCAATTCGGCATTTTCGGATTCAGTAGCAATGCAGTCCAACGCCGGGCGTGTATATTTTGCAATGGGTAGAGACGGGGTTCTTCCCCATTATTTTGCGGAACTGCATGAAAAATATGTAACACCACACAAAGCACTTCTGTTCATAGGTGCAGCAGCGTCTATCCTTGCAATAGGAGGAACAATTCTTATCAATGGCCTAATGGGAAGATCATTTATAACAATTCTTTCTGACACTTCCGCAAACGTACTGGTTTCAACATCGTTGAGCAATACATTTGATTTCCTTACAACACTTGCACTGTTTGGCCTCATAATAACACACATCCTTCTGAACACCAGTGTAATGACGCTCTTTCTGAGGCTGAAAGAAAAACATCACGGAATTTTCATATTTGTCCATATTGTAGAACACTATGTGCTGCCAATAATCGCCACAATAGTATTTGTATGGGTCTTGTATGAATCCTTATATCCTCCCATATTTCCAATAACTGAGGCCGTCATAGCGTCTATTGGATATCTTGCCTTCGCAGTATACTATGCAATGAGGACTGTTAAATTGAAGCCTGAAGTGGCTAAGCGGGCAGGTAAATCGGTGAATCTAGTGGAGGAGGAGAAGTTTGCAGAACAGCAGCATTAGAATGGATCTGGCCCTTTACGAAGGAACGAAGGGAACACTGAAACTCACCGAAAAGGATCTGATATTCACCTCCAGGAAGAAAAACTCATTTTCAATTGAAATAGAAAAAATTGACAAGCTTTCTTTTCTGATGACGGCACTCACAACCTCAACGCTTTATGTCAATGAAAAAGAGATAATTGTCTGCAGGGCACATCTGTGGGCTGCTGATATTAGGAAATTGAAACCAGGGATACCTGCCTGACAGTCAAACAATGAAATGAGATCTTAATAAAAATGGGTTGACTGATCCATATGAATCAGGCTGATAGCAATTTGCTGGTTATTTCAAGATACCTGGCAGGGATTGGATTCTGGACTCTCCACACTATGCTTATGGGATTGCTCCCTTCATGGCTGACATAATCTACAGGACCCAGGTAGGTGTATGGAACAGCTCCGGCTGAATCCTCCTTGTTTTCCCTGATAAATAAGAGAATCTTTCCCCCGTTGGCCTTTTGGTTAATGTACCTCTGTCCTGTTCTCGAAGATTCTGAAGTTGTGCTCTGACTCTGCCAGTGAAACAGCGTGTCGCTTATTGAGTAGTCCCTGTAGAGAGTTGAGGGCGAGTAATCCTTTTCAAGTTTGTTCAGTGTAACAAAGAGTATGTCGATATTCAAATCCGGGAGATATTTTACACCTTCCCTGACATTTTCAGGATTCATGAAGTCCATTGCAACGAGAATCTGATCCCGGGTATAGCTGCAGTGCAGATCTAGCGGGGAATCGAAGCCAATATCAACTTGCCTGTCAATGAAGTCAATGCGTGAAAGCCTGAATTCAAGAAGTTCAATCAGTTCTCTTTTCAGCGGTTCGCTTTCCCTCAGCTTCAATATCCCTTCTAATGGACTGTTGAATCCGCATCCTGAATATGATTTCCTCCAGACAGTGAACTGGAACATGTTGCACATTCTTGCCTCAGCCGGTGACAATTGACGGTAATCCGGTTCATCGGAGCTCTTTAATATATTCAGAAGAAATTTGATCCATCTCCTGGAATCAATGGAACATAGCCTTGAAAAAGCTTTTGTGATAACAGGTTCCAGTGGATCAATAAAATCAGGTTCAACTCCGGCATCCGCTTTCAGTCTAGCAAAACTGTACCTTGAATATATGTCCTTCAGGCCCATGTGATAGAATTCAAGAAAATTTTCCAGTGTAAGTGGAAGTCCGGAATCGGCAGAAAATGTGGATAACCTGGATATAATCATTGATCTGGATCCAACTGCATGCCTGATGTTGTTCAGTATGTATTCCTGTGCTTTTTTCTCCAGCTGGATGTAACATCCCTTTGGCACGTCCGGAAAACCCTCGGTGATTTCACTTAATATCCCTCTCGAAGTTTTTGGAAGCATGGCGGAAAATTTCTCCCTGAAGTTGTAGTTTTTGTTAGCCTGCCCGACAAAATCGAGAACAGTAAGGCAGTCCTTGCCATCGGATAAGCGCAAACCCCGACCCAGCTGCTGGAGGAAAACAGTAAGGCTTTCAGTGGGGCGCAGGAAGAGGACCGTGTTTATCTGTGGTATGTCAACTCCCTCGTTATATATGTCAACGGCAAAGATGAATTTTATTTCACCTCTTTTCAGCCGTTTGCTGGCTGATTTTCTCTCCTCTTCAGAGGAATCGCTCGTCACATAAACTGAATCAATTCCATAGGAGTTGAACTGTTCTGACATGAACCTGCAGTGCTGCTTCGAGACACAGAAACCCAGGCCTTTCACCTTGTTTATGTCATCAACATATTTCATCAGTGAATCAATGATCAAACTGACTCTCTCCTTGGAGGAAGTCTCAACGCTGGTATATATGGTGCTGAGATCATTCCTGTCATAGCCGCCTTTAGACCACTTTACTGTTCTCAGGTCAATTATATCGGTGATTCCAAAATATTGAAAGGGTGAAAGCAGCTTCCTTTCAATAGCTTCAGGAAGCCTTATCTCCGCAGAGATATGGTTGTCAAAATATTGCAGGACATCCTGCCCGTCCATTCTTTCAGGTGTTGCAGTAAGTCCCACAAGTATTTTTGGCCTGAAATATGAAAGAAGTTTCTGATAGCTTGGAGCTGCAGCGTGGTGGAACTCATCCACAATTATAAAATCATAAAAATCAGGGCTGGTGGAATTAACCAGTTCCCTGGAGTTGAACATCTGGATGGACATGAAGAGGTGATCCTTTACGGCCGGTGCAGAGTTCCCAACTTCCAAATCTCCGAAATTATAGTCCCTCAGGACACTCCTGAAGCAGTCTAAGGCCTGTTCAAGTATCTCCTTCCTGTGTGCAATAAAAAGCAAGCGGTTGGGTTTGCCAGGATTTCTGCTGCAGAACCTCCTGTAATCCAGGGCAGATATGACAGTCTTTCCAGTTCCGGTTGCTGCAACAACAAGATTTCTGAATCGGCCATGTACCTCTCTCTCAGCATCAAGTATGTCTAGGATATTCTGCTGGTATGCATATGGGTGTATATCTGCTATGAACCTTCCATTCCTTTCACGCCCTGACTGTTTTTCCGACCTGATGGCGCTTTCCAGTTTGCTTTTCTGATCATGGGAGTATGATTCAAAATCATCCGAATTCCAGTAGCTTTCAAATGTTGCATTGACCTTGTTCATGGTTTCAGGAAGGTCCTTTTCTGTGATCTTAACGTTCCATTCAAGACCGCTCGAGATTGCTATATTTAAACTTGAGTTTCGCAAGAAATACAGCGAAAAATGTCACACTAATCCAGACAATTCCGTGATTTCCTTATATTCCTATCATGTTTCTGGTAGTGCACCAACCAGTATCCGATCCGGTGGCTTTATCCCCATCTCATTGAGTATCCTGTCTGCCTCATCCGATTCGGATCCATATACTATCCTCATGGGTGATTTCACGGGTATGGCCTTGATTCCCCACAATATTTCC
>JAJZKL010000193.1 GCA_021804185.1 Thermoplasmata archaeon
CAGAACATATAAATCTGTTCTCAATGTCCAGGACGGCAGCTGTTACTGAATCGCTCAGGAAGTTCATGCCAAAGGGCCCGGTTTACAGTATTGTATGGCCACATTATGGGTCAAGATACCTCAGTTTAGGATATGTGGAGAATGGAAGCATGGCAATCGCCAGACAGTTCGGGACAGGGATTGTCGGCACCGATTCATTATGGGGTAAAATCGTATTTATCAACAACGGAAAAACAGATCTTGCCTTTGAAAGGGCAATGATGAATCTTGCACAGACAGACATATCCAAGGGTGAAAATATCCTTATTTTCAGGAACATGTACATAATAAGTTCCGATATAACCTCCGAAACGGATGGAACAGCAGGCAAAGTTCTGTTTACAACTTCAGGCACACAGGAAAAAATTATGAAGTATTCCAGCAAAGATAAAACAGAACTTGTTTCCGGTGTTTCAAAGGTTGTTATATCCCACAGGATGCAGGAAAATGGAAACCTGAATCTGCAGGTTGCGGACGACATAGACCTTTCTGACATGGAGAAGATAGGTTGGGCAATTGCCACAAGAATGAATCCGCAACATGACCTTGAGGTAAAAGATAACAGGATATTCATGAAGGCAATCAGAAAGCACCCGGAAATCCCTGCAATACCAGAAAATATAATGAATATGGTTAGAAAAAAAATGAGGCAGATTCCTGATACTGATTAATCTGATGCATCTATGGTTATAGTTGGAAATTTACCTCTCTTTGAGACAATATATATGGCACTTACAAGAAGCCAGCCAATAAAAACGGCTGTTCCGGCTATAACTGGCAGGCTTATTGATATGAATGTGCTATAGAATATGAAAGCAAAAATTATTATTGAGACCAGCGTCATTGCAATATTCGTGTAACTGAACTTTCCAGAAAATTTCCGGTCCAGGGGAGGCAGCGATGCATTGATAAGGGCATGCACAAATAGAACTCCCAGGGTAGCGGCGGTTGCTGAAAATATGAATGCATTAAAGCCACCCATGAATATTACTGAAATTGACCCTATGAGGATTGCAGAGATAACCACAGTTGATGCAGCAACCCAGGGGGTTACATGTGTGTGATGTATCTTCGAGAGTCCGCTTGGCAGCATCCTGTCACGGCTCATGCTCATCATAACCCTTGATGTTCCGTTTGTAACCACCACGGTTCCGGTGAGAAGGCTGTTTATGAAAAGAAGTGTTACGGCAATTGCTGCAGCTTTTCCAATGAACCCATTTATTATGGTCACTCCCGGAATAAGTTCTGAAGCATACTGTCCCATAAGTGAAGGTCCCCATGCAACAGTAAAGTAATATGCGGTGAAGACAAAAAAAGATCCCGAGAATAATGACGGTAAATACAACCGAAATACCTATGTTCCTTTTTGGAGATACTGATTCCTCTCCAAGCGGGGTAGATGCACCAAAACCGGAAAATGCAGTATACATGAGCAGGACTCCTATGCCAATCCCACTTATTCCATTGAGTGAATATTGCGTGGTGAAAACGCTTGCAGTGTTTATTGACGGATGTGACGCCAGGATATATATCCCAAAGGCGCTTATGATTGTAATTTCAATTACTGCCATAATCATTGTATATCTGGTGGACCCACGTATCCCTGAAACGGATACAAAGAGTCCAAACAAAAGAGTTACAAGCAAGAGCGGGAACCATGAATATGAAGGGAGGGTAATTCCAAAAACGTATCCCATAAGGGGAGGGACAAAGACGGCAACACTAAGTGCTATGAGACAGAGGGCCATAATCTGGTAAAATATGTAAAAAAAGCCTGCAAAAAGTGCCGGTCCCACTCCGTAACCTGTTTTGACGTAACCATAATATCCACCGGATCCAGCCACTTTTGCAGAGATTCTCCTGATTATGACTGCATTGAGCATAACTACAAGGAAAGCAATAAAGGCAACAAGAGGGAGTGACCCCTGCGCATAATAAGCTGCGCCTGTCAGCGTTGCTATGGCCGCTCCTGTCGGTGCCGCCCCGGCAACACCCTGGAACATGCTTTCCTTAAGCCCAATCGAGTTCTCCCTGAGTTTTCCGGGCATATCATGAACCCCCATTTTTCTTCATTGATCTGTCTTTCAATAAATTGCTATGTAATGAACCATATACACATATTTTATACATTAATGTCATTATTTTCGCTATAGGGTATGTATGACCATGATTTAAATGTTCTCAGGGAGTTCAAAATCACCTGAGGGAAGCACTTTTTTTTATACCAGAATCAGCTCAGTCTCATTGGAAATGTAGACAGCACAGGAAGACGGCTCAGTTTCAATGGACCTGTATAGTGGATTGGACGTGCTGCCTATCCTGAAATCTCCAGGAAGATTGACTGCAATGACGTTTCCGTTAAAAAGTGGGGTTTGGTAGAGGAGTCTCCTGAAAAAGTCAATAAGTTCACTGTTCAGGGTTGGGTAGTTTCTTCCGGCTGGTGTAAGTTTTACTGATTTTGCCGGGACTGGATCAACTTTGTAAACTTCCACTGTATCATTGACTTTTGAACCGCAGTTCTCTCTCATAATCGAATCTATCTTTATTTCTTCCCTGCCTGAATCATCTTCACGCATCTCGTAAACTCTTCCGATGGCAAAATTATTGCCACGTATTGCCACGTAGTCATTTAACTTTAAATTTAACTGTTCCATTATTTCTTTATCTAACCTTACCCTGGCTTTGAATGGATCTAATGAATTAGACTCTACGACCTTCAACCTGATGGATTTTTCCTCGATCATTGTATCTACCAGATAGCAAACAATGTAATAGCTTTGTTCAGCAGAATTTCACCGTTTCAGGGAATGGAATGTCACTGTAGTCAGTGAGGCAGCGTTAAATTCAATCTCGTTAGAAAGGATGCTGGAAGTAAATTCTTTTCCCAGTGAACCGTTCAAGATTCTCAAGGGGGCCTCTCCACCTTCAGGCTGTGCGGCCCTGTAAAGATCAAGAGGTGCATCCCATATGGGTACAAAAGATCCGGATTTAAAGGCGGACAGGCATATATCAAGATATTCAAGTGCTTCCTCGGGGAGGTTTCCCCCATTCTGCCACAGATCCAGCCTGTGGATAATGGACCCGGTAGTAATCAGGACCAGGTCCTTTGTATCTGCAAGTTTTCCGATGGATCTGCCTAATTTCTCGTGATCTTCTGCAGGTAGGTCATCCGATATTGACACAGGGATTACTGGGATATTATAACCCGGAAAGATATGAAGAAGAGGAGACCATGCTCCATGATCCAGGCCCCACTCATTTGCCTCTCTGGCAGAAATTCCATCCTCGTGAAGAATTTCAAGGAGTCTTCTTGCGTTTACAGGAGAACCTTTTGGTTCATATTTTACCCTGTAAAGCTCTTCCGGAAATCCGTAAAAATCAAAAATCTGCCTGACTTTTTCCGATGTGACCACCCCGAATCCACCGTGAGTCCGGAAGTGGGGGCTTACAATTACAATAAATTCAGGCTTTCCAGAAATAGTTTTGCCGATATTTTCAAGAGATTTTATTGTTTCAGTGTGGTCAACCCCCAGATCTCCAACAATGGTCGGTGTGTTTGGTGCAAATATAGTGGCAAGAATAGTCATGGTTCAGCTATAAATGTATCATATTTACGGTTTGTTTATGGTCATTTATTCCATCTATCTCAACGTGCCTGCATTTTGAGAATATCCAGCCAACTGCCTTACCGTTTCCCTTAAATGCGAAGGGCCGGATTCGAACCGGCGGATCCCTGCGGAAACAGATCTTGAGTCTGTCGCCTTTAACCTAGCTCGGCAACCTTCGCTCAGACCTCGTATGAATTTGCACTTTATCTTATTTTTCATTCATAAATGGCAAAACTTAATTCCTGCCCGTAAATAATGACAGGTGAAAGCAACCTACAGGATCAATATGGAAGCTGGATTATGTGAAAATTTTATAACAACTTTCAATCAGGAC
>JAJZKL010000194.1 GCA_021804185.1 Thermoplasmata archaeon
TATGTTCACGCCTTTCTTGCCTATGAGCCTGGGAACATACTTTTCGTCAACCTTGATCAGTGCCCGGTTGTCATCTTTCAGGGAAACCTTCACATTTGATGTTCCAAGGTAATCCCTTATTGTTTCCGTAATCCTGTCTACTGCCATTGCCTCTAATGGCCTCTTTTCCTGCTTCTTTGATACAGGTACAACAACTATCTGGTCACCGAATGTATAGATCTCGTAAACTGGAACTGAGGTGAAGAAATCCTTCACAACAATTACTGGTCTGGACAGGTCCTCCTGTGTCATCCCGCTTGGGACTTTAACCACATATTCTGTCACCAGTACCTTTGAAATAAATCCCCTCTCGATGAACACGATTGTGTCAATTATCTGGGGAATCAGGCCAAGCTCGACCCTGCCAATGAATCTCTGCAGTGCGTCTATAGGCCTTGTGGCATGCACTACCCCAACCATTCCAACCCCTGCAAGCCTGAGGTCAGAATATATCCTGAAATCTGCTGTTACCCTCATCTCATCGAAAACAGTGTAATCTTCCCTGACCAGGAGAAGTATGTCTCCCGTTTTTTCCATGGAACCCTCAAGCTCCGTATATTGTGTTATATCCTTCTTTACCTGCAGATCCCTTGGTTTTTCCATGGTCTTCACGATCTTCATCTGATCGCTAAGGTGCTCGGCAAGTGCCTGTACAAAGGTGCTCTTACCGGCTCCGGGAGCACCTGCAATGATTATTCCGTTTGCCTGTGTTTCAAGCCTGGTGATGAGTTCAGCGTTCAGTTTATAATCCCCTAGATTAAGCTTTACAATAGGTCTCACTGCAGTAATTTCAATATCGTCTGAAAATGGGGGTCTCGTGATAACTATCCTGATATCCCTGAGCTGGATCACAGTTGCACCATAGGAATCCATCTCTATGAATGACTTTTCATCCAGCTTTCCCCTCTTCACGATGTCATTTGCAATGTTTTCCACCATGAGGTTCGACAGAGCTTCAGCATGCCTCTCAATCCTGACATCTCCCGGCACCCCTTTCTTCATGAATGGTTTCTGTCCGGCCTTGAGGTGAACCGATGTTGTGGTTTCATCGAAAAACTCCTCGATGCTTCGCATTACTTTCTTGGGATGCTCAAGGAACTCTACAGTTATTCCCTTTATGATCGCAAGGTCTCTCTGTATATTATCTCCGGTTACAAGGGTGGCACCAAGTTCCGCCGCAGTCGATCTGATTATCTCGTCAATCTCTCCTGACCTGGCCTTATCTATCTGCCAGTCATTTGGCCTTCTGCCATATACCTCGAGATATATTGTATTCGAATCCGCCATCTTCCTCAGATTTTTAAGTTCCTGCAGGGCAGCAAAACCAATGGATCTCCCCTGGTTTGCCTGGTGTTCAACCTCGGCGAGCATGGCTTCCGCAAGAATCACCTTTGAACCCTCTTTCTTCTTTATGAAGCTGTTAAACCTGCCATCTACAATGACCGAAGTGTCTGGAACGTAATCCACGAAAAGTAAATACCCTTGATTATATAATCGCTTTGTATTGGAGAAGAAATATGGAAAAGGGCAAACAAGGAACTGCGGAAGGGTCGGTTCATGAGGGCATGATCGATGCCATCATCGAATCCATCAGGAACCAGCTTCATGATCTCCCGTCAGGAAACAGCGCCATTTCATATTCCGGGGGACTGGATTCCACAATACTTCTTGCGCTTTCTGATTTCCAGCTACAACCCTACACAGCAGGGTTTTCCAATTCAAAAGACATCGCAGGTTCAAGGAGAATTTCCCGGATCCTCGGGTTCAAGGTGGAAGAAATAATACTTGATCGTATGGACATCCACTCACTTCTTAATGAGTTAAGGGTCATTGATCCCGGAATCAAGGCCGGGGATATGGGATACGAGGCAGTCCTTCTATCAGTTCTCAGGCATGCTACAGAGAAATATATCGTGACCGGGCAGGGCGCAGACGAATTCTTTTACGGTTACCAGAAATATGAAAGGGAACCTGACCTTGCAAACAATGAAGATATAGAGAAGATCATTAAGGTCACCAGTCCCAGGGAGAAAAAAATGGCTGATTCCTTGGGAAAAATAATCGTGCTTCCCTACATGAACAGGATAGTGACAGATATTGCCTGTGCGATACCTCGCAACCAGCATATAAACGTAGAAGGAAGAAAACTTATTCTGAGATCAGTGGCCAGAAGGATAGGCCTCCCGGACGAGGTTGTCAACCTGAAGAAAACTGCAGCCCAGTATGGATCAGGAATGCAGAAGATTGTCGCCAAAAATGTTCACCGTTAATCAGGATTTCGGTTAAGGGTTGCAATTACATATACATTATATACTCCTTTAAAATTTACCATCAGATTTAACTAGAATACAGTGATAGAATGACTTTTATAGGAATAATAGGCGGCAGTGGCTTGTATAACCTGCTGTCCAATCAAAAATCAGTAGAAATTGAAACACCTTTTGGAAAACCTTCAGGGAAGATTGAGATCGGTAAGATTAACGGCGTTGAGGTTGCCTTCATACCAAGGCATGGCAAAAGCCATACAATACCTCCCCACAAGGTCAACTACAGGGCAAACATCTGGGCTCTCAACAGCATAGGAGTCAAGAGAGTCATAGCCATCAATGCAGTTGGTTCCCTGAAGGAGGAAATGAAACCCGGGGACATAGTCATACCAGATCAGTTCATCGACTATACCAGAAGAAGGGAACTCACTTTCTACGACGGCCCGGAAGTCTACCATATTTCAATGGCAGATCCATTCTGTCCGCATATGGCAAAGATTTTTACCGACCAGGCGAAGAAAGACGGCATAGGCTGCCACGGTTCAGGTACATATGCAGTTGTTGAAGGACCAAGGTTCTCAACAAGGTCTGAATCAAAAATGTTCAGGCAGTATTCAGACATCATAGGCATGACACTCGTACCGGAGATTAATCTCGCAGACGAGATGGCAATGTGTTATTCCGTTATAGCATCCGTTACAGATTACGACGTATGGGCTGATAAACCCGTAGATGCGTTCGAGGTAATGGAGACAATGAAGCATAACGAAGTCAAGGTCACCAAACTATTGACAGAATCTCTTCCAAAAATAAACGGCGAGAGAAACTGTAATTGTTCTAGACGATTGGAAAATGCAAAAGCGTGAGGAAAAAATGAAAGTAAAATTTTTAGGCGGTGCAGAAGAAGTAGGCAGGCTAGGCATAAAGATGGAGTTCAAGACTGAGAAGATTCTTGTGGATTACGGGGTAATCCCGGAGAAGCCTCCAGAATACCCACTCCCACCAGAGAAAGTGAGCAGCATATTTGTTACGCATTCACATCTGGATCATATAGGCGCCCTTCCGGTATATTACGAGAAGGACAAACCGGATCTTTATGCAACGGCAATGACGGCAAACAGCATGAAGCCGCTGTTGAACGATTCCATAAAAATTATGGGACTGGAGGGCTACCCAGCCAGGTTCAACAGGGACGACGTGGATTCTCTTTATGGATCATTTGTAAACTCCACATATGGTGAGAGTTTCAATGTTGGTGAGCTTACAGTAACTCCATATTCAGCAGGTCACATACCAGGCTCGACAATGTGGAGATTCGAGAACGGGAAGTCAGTCATGGTTACCGGCGATCTATACACAAGGGACACAAAACTCCTTACAGGGGCAAAGCCCATGAAGACTGATGTTCTCATCATGGAGAGCACCTATGCAGGGAAGTTCCATGAGGACAGGGAACAGGTTAAGGCAAGGCTCAAGAGTCATATAAAAGAGGTCATAGATAACCACGGGAAGGTTATACTACCATCATTTGCAGTTGGAAGGACTCAGGAACTTATGATGACACTTTCAGACATGGACCTGAACATATTCGTGGATGGCATGGGAAACGGGATTACGGGCATTTACCTTAATACTCCAGGTTTCCTCAGGTCCATGAAGGATTTCAGGAAA
>JAJZKL010000195.1 GCA_021804185.1 Thermoplasmata archaeon
TGATAACATTCTGATTTATCAGTGCCTCAGCTTCCTGGAGCAATGCCCCAGCTACAACCACGGCTGTAGTTGTTCCGTCTCCGACAAATGAATCCTGTGTCTTCGAGACTTCAACCATCATTTTGGCGGCCGGATGTTCTACGTCCATCTCTTTCAGTATTGTCACGCCGTCATTTGTAATCACAATATCACCAAGAGAATCGACAAGCATTTTGTCCATTCCCCTTGGGCCAAGGCTTGATCTTACTGCATTGGCAATACTCTTGGCCGCATCTATGTTGTTCTTCATTGCATCTTTGCCGGTCTCTCTCTTTGAACCTTCTTTCAATATGAATATTGGTTGTCCTCCCATCATATGTATCTATGGAAGTAAAAATAAACTTCTATATAACCTTTTTCAATTTTTAACTTCTGCTACTTTCTGGATTTTCTATTTAATCTATGGACTCCAAGATATAATCATGTTATGTTCTGGTCTGTCTGCGAATATGAATTCAGATGAAGCACATTCTCTGAAATCATGAATGTGGTATTTCACGAAGGGTTGCAGAATACATTACTTTTTTAAATTCCTCTGCCATGGATAACTATGATAGAGCATCGTACAGTAAGCCTAGGTAATGCCGAGTTCGATTTCATCAGGATGCAGCTTGGGAACGCCCCGTTGCTGATACTGAAGGGGAAAAAAGGATACATAATGTGCGGATATCTGGATGTAGCAACAGCAGACCGTGTTGGGGATATAGCCGTGAGGGTATCAGGTGTCAACACTATGGATGACCTTCTGAAGGCAAATGTGGCTATTGCATCCTCAAAGGCATCCGAACTGGGAATAGAAAAGGGAATGCCAGTTTCTGAAGTGCTGCAGTTTCTTAACTGATATAATGCAAGAGCGAGGGGCCTCTGTCGCCCTTATTTTAAGTGGTGAAAAATTTGTGCTCATCAGAAGGGTTCAGAGGGCCGGAGATCCCTGGTCAGGAAACTACGCACTACCCGGGGGTATGATAAAGCCCAATGAATCTCCAGTAGACGCTGTCCTGCGTGAAGTGATGGAGGAAGTGGGCCTCAGTTTTCACAAGCAGGATATATCTGAGAGTCTACCTGTTGCTCATCCAGTTAGCAGACCCGAGTTGACAGTGTATCCATTTGTAATAAGAGTACCCGTAATAGGGGAACTGGCTCCTGGAGATGAGGTTGCGGAAGCCAGAATTTTCGCAATGGGGAGCAGAATAGAGACAACTAACCCTGAAAACGGGTTTCCAGCTTTCAATTTTGGGGGTTGGATAGTTTGGGGCCTTACCTACAGGATATTACTGTCATACCTTAACCGCAAGGTTCAGAAGTCCTGAATAATCCTTGTGCCCCTCTCGTCAAAGGAGACCCGTATGGTAAACTCTGAAAGATGCATCATTGCTTTCTGAAGAAGCTCTATTTTTCCAGGCTTTGCAACGAGGAGAACAAAACCCTCCTTGCCTCCTCCCATAAGTCTGGCTGCATCGGCACCATTAGACATAGCCTTTCCAATTATATTTTCAATTTTATCGTTAGAAACATCGGGATTGGCTTTTTTCTTCAGATTCCAGCCTTCATTTATCAGGGAAGAGAACCTGTCGATATCTCCGGAAGCCAGGGAGTCTGCCATACGCAAGGCTGTCTCTTTGATTTCCGAAAGAGTTCTGTTCACTGGACTCTCTTCCCTTGCAGAAAGTTCCACCTGGCTTCGAAGTACGTTGGAACTCTCCCTCGTGTTTCCTGTGTATACGAGCAGGATGCGGCTTTCCAGTTCCTTCATTATATTGGAATTGTGATCAAGCATTCTGCAGGATACATGTTCTTTCTGAAATTGCATGAGCTTCAGACCACCAAGGGCAATTGCGTAAGGATCCTGCTTTCCCAGCGTTATTCCAAAATAATTGCTTTCAAGATCATAAGTCTCCCTTGCCATGGAATATGGATCAAACTCTTTTCTGGAGACTGTATTGAGAATCAGGAGAAGTGCGTTAATTAATGCACTGGAAGACCCAAGCCCTGAACCAGGGGGGACTCCACTGTTAATTGCCAGCCTCCCCCTGTCAACACCATTCCTTCGGAACAGTTCCAGGATTCCATTGAGAACACCCCTATCATCGGAACTGGATACAAGAAAACTCTTGAGAAAATCTCTGGATGATATCTCGAGTTCATATGCATCTCTTGTATAGGTAACGGTGACACCCCGGTCTATTGTTGCATTGAGAACTGCTGATCCAAACCTGTCGCAGAATGGATTTATGTCAGTTCCCCCACCGCCAAAGCTGATTCGGAAAGGGCTATATGCAATGATTCTGTCCATGCAATGCATATAGCGTATAGCTTTTATTATTCATTTAGGTACAACTTTCCCTCTGTCAGGATAATCTGGCAACTATTTTATAGTGATATAGAATCTGAATCTATGGAAAAAAATGGCAGTTTCTGGCACACAGTAAGTCCCGGTGAGGATGTTCCTAAATCATTCAATGTAGTAATAGAGACTCCCCGAGGCAGCAAGAATAAATTTGAAATGTCAAAGCAATTTCCCGGAATTGTTCTTGACAGGGTTCTTCATTCATCTGTAGTATATCCAGTGGAATATGGGGCAATACCTGGAACACTCTATGATGACGGTGATCCCATTGATGTTATGGTCCTGACAAGCATACCAACCTTTCCAGGTATTGTTCTGGAAGCCAGGCCAATTGGCGTTATGAAGATGATTGACCAGGGTGAAAAGGACAACAAGATACTTGCAGTTGCCACAAAGGACCCGAATTTCAAGCATGTAAAATCACTGAAGGATGTAAATGAACACCTTCTTGACGAGATCACAAATTTCTTCCAGACCTACAAAATACTCGAAAAGAAGAAAACGGATGTTTCAGGCTGGGAGGACCAAACATTTGCTGAAGAGGAGATCAGCAGGTCATTAAAGGCATACAGAGATAAGTTCAGCCACTGATATGGCAGACTCAATAAGAATAAGAGCGGGAAAAGGGGAAATAGAAATAAGGGGAGACCCATCCCGTTTTCTCAGGGGACATGTTTACATTCAAATATACCACTCCGTTAAACCTGGCCCCTGTAATGATGAATTGTGCAACATGCTAGCCTCATTTCACGTGATTGCCTCCGATTTGGTTCCAGAGAATTATAGAATAATTGCAGGGAATGGATTTTACGTCTCGATAGATCCAACAGTATATGATAGCATAGATAAAAACAGGCAGAATGTAGTTCTAAAGATAGGGATCTCCGGAAAGGCTTCAGTAAAGGGGCTGTATCTGTAACAATTCATTGGAAAACCCTATTTTATTATATCTCCATGTATTAAAGCCGGTACGTCGGGATTAAATCTGAGTGATCGTTTTTTACTGTCCAACAGAAAACTCTGGGCAATAAGCATAGCGTCATTAGTAAGATCATTTGGTTTTGCAGCAACCTGGCCGTTCATGGCTTTGTATTTTGAGGAGGTCCTTGGAATACCTATCTCTGTAGTGGGCATTATTTTCACTATGGGTTCTGTTGTATCAATAGTCTTCAGCCTGATTGGAGGGGGCCTTGCGGATTTCATAGGCAGGAGGAATACCCTTCTTCTTGGATCTGCTATCAGCTTCCTACTCTTTTCCTCGCTCTCTTTCATCATTCAGGATAAATCATTAATTTTACCGGTTGTGGTTCTTTTCATACTTACTTCTATGGGGGGTGCGTTTGTCTTTCCTTCGGCCTCTGCCCTTGTTTCCGATGTTACCGATGAAAAGGAACGGGTTAATGGCTTTGTTGTCTATCGGATTCTCTCAAATCTTGGATGGGCGGTTGGCCCTCTAACAGGGTCAATAATAATAGTTTACGGAATCCACTGGATATTCATTCTCGTTTCGGCCTGCAGTATAGCACAGGCTGTAATTGTCGCAGTTTTTATCAGAGGGAGGGT
>JAJZKL010000196.1 GCA_021804185.1 Thermoplasmata archaeon
AATTGACAAGTGACAGGAATTCCTTCACGGTGAAAACGATCCTGTCGACGGAGAAGCCTGGATCGATCCTTTCTGCCAGCCTTATGGATGACAGGGATTTTCCGGAGCCGGTGTCGTGTTCGGAACCATCTACCTTATATTAAGCGTGGGGCTCGCAAAATCTGTTAACATCTTCTATCTGCTTGGAGTAATCTTTCCCTTCGCGGGTGCGACACTGGCTATAATCAGGCTACATCTTTACGGGTTCGAGGTGTTTTCTGTAATAAACATAGGGTTCGATGTCTTTGTGGTGCCAGCGTGTGCGTTCTTATTCATAAAATATAGAAGAGGTAGGATCATTGAATAATTTATCAGAGGAAACAGGAAAGATCAAACGACATGTAATATGTGCTTGCGGAGCAACCAAAGAATGCAACAATGATGTTGGACCTGTGAAGGCATCAGGTTATTTGGCAGCACTATGAAAGGAGAGTAAATTATGGAACTATCGCAAGATGAGGCGAATAACCTAATAATGATCGAAAAGAAGAGAAATGGAAACCAGTCATACATGTTTCCTTCCCCGGGTACCCATACTGTTGTGCCTCTCCTGTCGCTGGATGGAACTATTGAATTCACTCTAAACTTCTATCACGCAATCAAAAAGCGAAACAAGATCCAAGCGGCCGAACTCTATGAAAAAGGAGTATTGCTACTGAGGATGTGTATAGGAGGAAAAAATCATATCAACCCACAAGGAAGTGCACCTCTATCTTTATTCTCGGCCCTGGAAGGGCGGGACACTGGAGAAAATCACCTCCATTACTATGTTGAAGGATGGGGAACCAGCTGGTCTATCCCACTGGACATTGACCCGAACCTATTTTATCCTTTGACTCGTTTATCATACTATTTTATGGACCTATGCCATGTAGTTGATAAGCCAGTTATGATTGGAGGTCTATGATGGAAGTATCCACTGTCGCTTTGATGATTGACGAATATGCAAAATGGCTCAGAAGCAGGGTTGAAATTAAAAAGATAAACGAAACCGATTATGTTGAAATTACTACTCCTTTTCTAGATCGGGACAACGATACAATCCAGCTTTTCATGAAAGAGACAGAGGATAAAAAAATCCTTCTTTCCGATGGAGGGGACACAATCTCAGAGCTTGAGACAATCGGAATTGATGTTTCGAGAGGAAGGAGAAAGGAACTTGTGGAAACAATACTCAGACAGAATGGTGCTAAGTTGGATAATTCCGAGATTGCAGTCATTACTACCTATGAAAATTTCCCAATTGCCAAGAACAATATAATACGTGCAATTCTTGCTATTAATGACCTGTATTACCTGACCTCCAGGACCGTTTCGACAGTCTTCAAGGAAGAGGTAGAGGAATTCCTGCAGAAGAACGAGATCCGGTATTCCACGGGGTTTGGGCTGATCGGTAGAAGTGGCCTCTACCAGCCATTTCATTTCCTAATACAGTCAGCTCACCGTGACATCGTGATGCAGGCAATAGGCAGGCCGATAAGGCAGTGGATATCCCTTTTCATAATGTCCTGGAGTGATGTAGCGGCTCTCAGGGGCCATGATACGGTGTCATTTGGTGTGCTCAATGATGAAGCTGTCAGCGTCGATGAGAGCCTGATAATGGCTATGAAAACCTATGATATCAGACCCTTTCTGTGGTCAAAAAAGGAAGTGTTGCTTGCTGAGATCAGAGGATAGCGATGTGGGCAGATTATGAAGAAAAATGCAATTAGGCATGCAATTATTTTGCGTGGTCCACCTGGGGCTGGAAAGACATCGGTAATCAAATATCTTCATAAAAAACTGCAAACCAATACTTCAGTACGCATTGTTAATCTTGACGCTGAGTGGGGAGATGACCGCTTTGGAAGTACAGAGCCTAGGCACTACTCCGACCTAGAGAGACTTACTGAGGAAATCGTGTTGGTTGAGATAGGATATGGGAACGATGCAACCTTTAGACCGAAGGTTTGGTGCGATAAACTGAAGAATGCAGGATATAATCTTAGCTTATTTCTTCTTGGATGCTCAGAAGATATCTGCATCAAAAGAGTTAAACAAAGGAATGCTGGAATGCTAGAATCATACGCAAGAGACTTTTGGA
Source organism: Thermoplasmata archaeon (assembly GCA_021804185.1). The sequence continues at coordinate 2,123 of JAJZKL010000196.1, forward strand.
AAAGATATCAGTGCAACCTCGAATTCACTGATTTTCCTTCGCATGCAGGGGTCAACCAAGTTGAGTTCAATACCGACGCACTGAGTCCAGATGAAATCTCAGAGAAAATTCGTAATGAAGTTGGCTTTTAAAGAGTATTTACCATATCAGAAATTGACAGGAGTTCGGAAGATCGTAGGCAGGAGAGCAGGGGAAGACTACGGATAGAATCACTTACACAAAGGCTAGCTGAGCCAGACTGGTAATCGCATGCGCGCATAGGAAAATAAGATATGATCCAGATAAGAAGTGATTGTCAACTAAACCTACCTTCGTAATGCCGGTAAAAAGTATATAAAACCCCGGTCAGGAATTTCTGTCAACTTTAAGAGTAGCTCTCTGCACAATTCCCTGAGGTCTCTCAAATCCATGATTGCGAAATATCTTCATGCCTTCGTGGCAATCCTTATTAACGGACTGGCGGTAAAACATGTGAGTTGATTATCTTGCCAAGCACATGCCATTGCGGAAACGTTTTTATGCCATCCGGCTGCTGTCATAGGGGGTGAAATTCCACCAGTATCCGCATCCCCATTTCTTTGTCCCATTGTGGTCCAGAGGGGTTAGCATATTCTATAACCTTCTGCGGCTCTCCGAATATCTCAATCATATCAAGACTAACCGTTGGTGGGTTCATGAGGTATTTACACGCGCTACCTGACAGACCATAGCAGATTTGACATGAACGACTCGGCGCGTTCTACAATGGACTTGAAGCTGTGCCCCTCCAACTCATTGGCAATGTTTTCAGGCAAAAGAACGTATCTCCAGGTTTTAGGTTGATTCTCTGGATGATTATTTGCATTTGATACAGTTCTGCAGAACTGCTGGGCCGCGATCATCTTCGACTTAACGTCAATATCGTTGTATGCATCTTTCTCTGATTTGGTCTCAAAAATGAACATAGCGTCACCCGTTTTAATCAGGAAATCCGGGTAGTATCTCCCTATGAAACCCTTGCTGTCCAGATAGGCTATGGAGAACCTGTGAACGTATTGATCAAGTTTAACATACGCTGAAACACCCGAATCCTTCTCCAAAACAGATTCAGCAAAACGCTTTTCAAAGCCCCCCCTTGGTCCGAAGTCAAGGTACGGATAGATGCACCTTCTCGTCCTGAGCGATCTCTCAATGGAAACTTTCAACTCGCGGTATGTTGATAGGGAGACCCACTCAACCACCGTTGAACTCACTGCCCTCTTATTCGAAATGAATCGTGTTATTCCTTTCCTCAGATTAGTTACAATAAACTCTAGAAGCTGGAAATTCCTCAACTTAACGGCATTGTCCTGGATGTTAAAGTCGATCTTCCGCCCGAACAGGATTCCTGAAACATACTTGTCCGTCATTGCGGCTATTTCGCTGAAGTATCTTGTGAGCCAGCTCATATTCCTGCTTCCACCTATGATCTCAAGCGTGGCATTTCTCAGAAAACTGGTATAGCTGAAATCTTTTTCTTCCATATTCCAGTCCTGCATGAACTTGGTCTGTGGGTGAAAATCGGTTATTATAATTGATTTAGGTTCGAGCTGATCAAACGGCACCGGACATGGTTGCAGTTCATTCACGTCAAAATATGAGAAATCGATTTCTTCCTGAACAGTGTCCCGATATGATGCGGGCCAACATAGATCAAATTCTGCGATTCTGCTCTCATCTATCGTTACCAGAATACGCTTGGAGTCAAGTGCTAGGGTTTTTGATTCGCCGGAAGAAAGCAAAGCACCAGCATTTTTCAGATCAGTATATATCTGGTTGTACTTCGGATGTTCAACTAT
>JAJZKL010000197.1 GCA_021804185.1 Thermoplasmata archaeon
TTCCTGGTTCTCCAGCCTTTGATTCAAAAGGTTCACGGGAAAATTCAGGTGTGCTACCCCATGAGACAATCTTGCCTCCCGTATCGCTCTTGCAACTAAATATGGGGCGCTTTCCGCATCCGTTACGAGGCGATTGAATACAGTTACGTCGTCAAACAGCCTGACTAGATCAAATTCCTGGTGTGAATTTCTCCCAATCAGGTCTGTGCTTACCTGTCCGGTAATTGCAATTACTGAAGCCCTGTCCATCTTTGCATCATACAGACCATTGAGAAGGTGTATCGATCCCGGGCCAGAAGTGCCGAAGCATGCAGATAGACTCCCATTGAATTTGGAATCAAAGGATGCTGCAAATGCTCCTCCCTCTTCATGCCTCACCTGCACGTACTTTATCTTTCCACTACGTCTTATCGCTTCGACAAGGGGATTAATTGAGTCTCCGGGAACCCCATATATCCTTCCAACTCTGCTTTTAACCAGCGAATCAACGATCATTTCAGCAACATTCTCGCTCATGTCATCACTTCGCCTCATTATTCATGTAACTGGTATCTATTCAATCCCTACGTTCTTAGGGAATCACGGATATTCCGTTTCCATCAAAACAAGGTACCCCAACGGGGGTAACTTCAGAATAGTTCGGATGAGTTCAAAGTCAAAAATGCTCTTTGTCCCTGGGAATGCAGATTATATATGACTAGAGATACATTCTTTCAAGGCAACTGCATTGTTAAAAACATGGTCTCTGGTGCCGTACCACTGGGCCACGGCGGAAATCTTGCTAGCACATATGGCAGTCAACAGGGCATAATCACAATGCCTTGATTTATTTTCCTCAATGTGCTCTATCTCCGATGATAAATATCGGCTTGGATATACCGTGTTGTTCTTCCCGTTGCTGTTTGCATACGAGCAGCTGATTGAATCAATCTGGTATCTCTTCCACCGTTAAGAGGTGAGTTCTAGGAGGTTTCTGATGGAGCTGATCAGTGTATGCATCTCGCTGCTCCCTTCCTCAAAGAATTTAGCTTAAATCGGAGATGCTGGATATTGCTAGGACCGATAATTTCATAGGTTTAATAGTAAGCCACTGGAGGTTTTCGATCCCCTGACCTGCTGATTACAAAATGGTGGAAATACGTAATGAATTTGTGAAATGGCTCGGACTTGTCGACAAATACTATTCGGATGACTATAAGATCACGATAATCCTGAACTCCCGCCTTTTTTGGAAAAAAGTCAACCGGGTTTACAAGCGTCGGGCATCTTGTCCGGGTAGCGGAGGAAATGCCTGAATGATATCCGATCATAGAGTTCCCTTTCCGTTGCCTCATCACTGAGGCCGTAAAGTTCCTGTATGAATAATGTCTTGATCATGGTGACCTCATGGAAGTTCGGCCTTCCGCCTTTCTCTGTGTTGTTTTTGAAGAGAACAGACACCATGGATCCCAGGGAGTTCCAGTCAACCATTGGTTCGAGACTGGCAAGTGTGTCCATGCTTCTGATCTGTTTATACGCTTCGGGAATGCTGAAATCACGCAATGAGCTCATTATAACATACATGAAATAGGCATGAATAATGGTAATTCAAACCTGAAAAATACAGGTCCGGATGTACATCAGATTTGGAGGGGCTACCCGGATTGACCCGATTTTTTAGAAAAAGTCTACAGTTAAATTCTATTCCAACCGATTGCCTCTCATCCTCTTCCACAGGTAATACAATCTTGGGATGCCGGCCAGAATTGCGACAGCGAGGATAGGGAGCGAAATATTTTCCATCCAGTACTTATATGTTGCAAAAGAGATATTTGAGAGCAGATAGTACTCTGTCATAGATAAAATGAAAGATATGGAAGCAGCTGTAAATGGTATCAGATGAATTAAACTGAGTTTTCTCAATCGATCCATTTATGCCCACCAGGGAATTGAATGTGTCCACGGGGTCCCACATCCCGTTAACGTTCCATAGGCTCCATCAAAATATACTCCATTATTCCCGCCACTCAGATCAAGGTTTGCAATTAAAATAGCTCCGAGTCCAAGCAGGAGACTGGCAAGAAAGGCCACAAATGAAGCAACTACTAATGCCCCGATACAATATGATAGAAAACCCAAAAGTAAGGATAACGATCCCATGTCCTGTATCAAATTATATGTTCCTGCCTCATTGAATGAGAGGAACCAACCCAGCCATCCCATCGAAAAGACGTTCTGTACATCGGATATCGGATAACCGGCGGTTTTCACATGTATTGATGAAGGACTACTGCTGCCTGCATCCTGCTTGTAGTTGGGAATGTTTGCTGATTGGGTGGTATTTATGCTATTGGAATACAGCGGAATCAAAGTCATTGTAGTGCTTGGACCATCGTTCTGTAATACTGTAACAAGATAGGATAACAGTTGATTGTTTTCTAATGCCTTGATCGTATATCCCGACATATCTGGACTTTTGAACGACAGATTTGTGACCACTAATTGAATTTCTGTTCCTGATATCCGTAAATTGCTGACATTGCTGCTACCTTTTTTGAAGTCATACAGTTGAGCGTAGCCTGCCAATTTCTGTGAAATTTTGTACTGGCTTCCTCCGGTCGTCTGATAAATATTATTCAGGCTTGAAAGGGGATCATGTCCCGCACTTTGCAGTCCTGATATGGAAATTATCACCATTGCTGCACCAACAATGGAAAAAGCCACACCTAGCTTTTTACCCATAATTACACACTTGGTGATACTATTTAACATTTGTGGGCGGGGTAGCGGGTACAATACAGAGAGATTGAAGACCAAAAATTATACTGGTTGATTTGAAGCCCATTTTTCCATTCTACGGTACGCACTGAACGTTTGGTAAAATTGAATATTTTTCCCTTTAACATAAAATTGATGGGAATATTTAAATAACAATCCATATTTTGTAAATAATGGCAGGAACCATAGTCAAAATGGATAAAGGCGGGAGAATTCACATTCCCTCTTCACTTAAGGATGATCTGGGGCCAAGGTTTATTATCTCGAGACTTGGGGACAAGCTTATTCTTACAAGTATCCCAGAGGACCCGGTTAAAGACCTTGAAGAAATTGGCAGAAGAATACCTGATAAAACATTAAAAGAATTGAGGAAGGAAATTCTGGAAGAGGCTTATAGTCAACTACCCCTCTGACGGAAGGGGCTTGTTCCGTGAGGAACAACGCAAGAGTTGATTAGGGGGCTTTGAAAACATGAAAGAAAAGCAGAAGTTAGATCGGAGAAATACATACACACCTGCGGATGCTCCACAAGTCCGCAGCAACTGTGGCCATGCATTAAACAATCCGGAAACGGACAGTGTGCATGACTTAAAAACCCCTTCTAACAACCCCGATGTGGACACACTCCAGCCGGCAGGAGGGCATAAAGCCGATATGCCGGTATTTATTCTAAATGATGATGGAAAGCCACTGATGCCGTGTAAACCGGCGAAGGCGAGGCACCTTCTCAGGGAAAGGAAAGCAAAGATATTTTCCACCAATCCATTCACAATCCAATTGCTCTGGCACTGTGAAGAAAATGTGGAACCCGTGACCCTCGGAATAGATGCGGGATACAAACACATTGGATTCTCCGCCGTAACTGAAAAGGCAGAACTGATCTCAGGTGAAGCGATCATAAGAACGGACATACCGAAGCAGAACCTGGAAAAGGCAATGTATCGCAGGAACAGACGAAACAGGCTATGGTATAGGCAGGCGAGATTCATGAACAGGGGGAACCACAAGGAAGGGTGGTTTGCACCCAGCATCGATCACAAACTCCAGACACACATCAGGATCATTGAGAAGCTGAAGAGTATCCTTCCCATATCCAGGACTATCATCGAGGTTGCCTCATTTGATACCCAGAAAATGAGAAATCCTGAGATCAGCGGAATAGAATACCAGCAGGGT
>JAJZKL010000198.1 GCA_021804185.1 Thermoplasmata archaeon
TTCCGGATAATCCCTGGCAAGTATCCTCCTCTCTTTTTGTGCTATTCTTTTATAACTGCCTCTCTCCACTTTCTCAGGCAAGATAGACATAGCCATGGGCCATTGGGATCTCCTGAACTGAACGCCCGGAAAATTTTCATTTATGAAATCAAAGGAAACCACTAGAGGTACATCTTTTCCATCCTCCATTGCTTTGAGTCCTTCGAAGAAACCTTTTACTTCTTCGTGTGTGTTCATAAGGACTGGATTTCCCCGTGACCTGAACAGGGTCTCGTTTCCTTCTGTCTTGTTCACATCGTCAAATTTGCAGAAATAAGCAAAATTTTCCTGCCCCTCAAGCAGTGATGGTATAAGGTCAGACAGTGGCATGGCTGCACCTCGCCGCTTCTATGAAAACTTTCATGATGCTGTGATCTTTTTTTCCGGGGCTGGTCTCGAGGGAACTGCTGGCGTCAATGAACCTGAATCCCTTTTCCCTTACTTCACTTACATTGGAAATGCTTATCTTTCCGGCAACACCGACCTTGGGGTTACCAGAAATGGCTGCAATTTCAGGAAGGTATTTCACAATTCCTTCCCTGTTCTCTATCAGCACAAGATCTGCACCTGCACCTATCTTTTCATGTATACTGGAATCTATGTCCTCTTTCCCGGTGTATCCTATTACGGAGATTATTTTTTTCCCGGACTCTTCTTTTATCTCCATGATCTGTTCCGGGGAATGAGGGAAGTGGAGCTGTATATACTCAGAACCTGACGGATTCTGTTTCACTGATTCATAGGATGTGTAGACTGCGGCAGTTGTTCCGCCTATGTTTACAACTTCATCGATCAGTTTCACTGTGCCATGCCGCACCACCCCTGTATCAAGAATGACTCCTATGATATCATAACCCATGTCTATTGCTGCAGAAGCATCATCAAGCCTTGTAATTCCGCAGATCTTTACAATATGATCACTGGCCATTCAATGCACCTCCGATCCTTTCCAGCTGTTTTCCAGCTTTCCCAGACAGTATGGCATCCAGGGCCATTTCATATGCTTCGGCAAACTTACCCGCAGTGTTCATGGCAATTATCAGTGGTGCTGTGTTCAGGGCAATGAACCCTGCTACTTTCTCATTTTCGCCCTTAATCCCGGAAACTGTCATGTTAAAATTTATTTGGGGGTTGCTGCTTGCTATATCCTCCTTCTCTACATGGATGCCGGTTATTTCTTCCGGTTCAACGATCAATTCAGATATCTTTTCATCCACAAACAATATTCTTGATCTGCAGAATGGTGAGACCTCATCCATACCATTCTCTGCTGTAACCACTGCCCCAGTTTTCCCGGTTTCGCTCAATAAACCGGCATAAACTGGAAGCATGGCCGGATCAGATGACCCGATTATTATGGTATGGGGATCTGCCGGATTTGTAACCGGGCCCATGTAATTGAATACTGTTTTGTATGGAAGCTGTTTCCTGGCTTCGGAAAACATCCTGAAAGTTCCGTTGAACTGGGGTGCCAGAAGAAAGGCAAAGTTATGGGCCTTTATCCTTTCCAGCAATCCCTCATGATCGAAATCGAATCTGTAGCCAATCTGTGAAAGGAAATCAGCACTTCCTATTTTACCAGTAACTGCCCGGTTTCCATGTTTTGCAATCTTTATTCCCATTGATGAAGCCGTTATAGCGGCTGCTGTGCTGACATTTATTGTGTTCAGGAGATCTCCCCCGGTTCCAACTATGTCAGATACATCCCCCACTGGAGATATACTGGCAAAAGATCTTATGGCTGCAGAAAAACCGGCCATTTCAGTGGAAGTGATTCCCTTGTGGTGCAGCATCTTGAGAAATGCAATTCTGTCCTGATCTGATGCATCAGCGGAAGCGAGCTTCTTCATTATGGAGTATGATTCAAAATATGAAAGGTTGCGGTTGAACATTCTCTCCTTTGTTTCAGGCATTTCTCAACACCGCCAGTTCCATCACAAACTTTTTGAATCCATCTATGTCACGCCTCTTCAGCATGTCAATAAGAAGTGTGCCTATTGCCGTGCCATGGGCTCCGTAAGAGATAAGTTTCCTTACATCCTCAACGCTCCTGATCCCGAAACCGAAGTTTATCTCCCTGTCTCCTATAATCGAGTTTATTCTTGATACAACTGCATCCTTGTTGTATGGTACATTAATTCCTGTGGAAGGCATCAGGCCGTAATATATCCATGAATTTGAGATTCCGGACACACTCTCTATGACCTTATCCGGTGAAGAAGGGTTGAAGAATGGTATATACTCATAACCTTTATCCTGTATTTCCTGAATCAATGATGAATTCTCATCAAAGTAATCAGTCAATAGATCAGGAATTATGAGGCCTGAAAATTCACAATTTTTGAGGATGCTGTATATCATGTCCCTGTTCTCTATGAAATCGTCGTGATATGCCAGCAGATATATCTTCCTTGCCTTGTTCCTGAGGGTTCCGGCAAGTTTAGCAAGGTCATTCACATTGAAATTTTCGAGGCCTGACTCATGTGTCTCCCTTATCCTGGGGCCATCGTAATAGGCCCTCCTTGATGGGTAACCAAGTTCAACATAATCTATGGAATGATCAGGAATGGCCTCTGAAAATTCCTGAAGAGTTCCATTGTCAGGAAATCCGATTGTGAAGTACAGTATTATCCTGTTTTCCAAAAGGTTTCATCCCCTGTTGAAGATCGACATATCCAGAAGCCCGTGGCCGCTCACATTCACCACGATTGTCTTCTTTTCTCCAGGGTTGGCTTTCACATAGTTTATTGTGGATGCAAGGGCATGACCGGATTCCGGTGCGGCAACTATGCCCTGTGTGTTGGCAAATATCCTGAGGGCATCTATGACCTGGTTTTCTCCAACCTCTTCTGACCTTACTGTTCCATTTTTTACCAGAATGGAAAGGGAAGGAGACGCTCCATGGTATCTCAGGCCTCCTGCATAAATGCTCTCCGGAACAAAATCAGATCCCAGGGAGTACATCTTGATAGAAGGGAGTATTCCAGCACTGTCAACGTAATCATACCTGTATTTTCCCTTTGAGAATTTTGGGACTTCCCTGGCGGTTGATGATATTATTGTTCTTTCCTTCCCGTCACGAATAAGGGGAAATACGAAGCCGCTGAAGTTGCTTCCTCCACCTACGCAGCCTATAAGGACATCAGCCTCCTCTCCCGCAATCTCAAGCTGTTTCTGGGTCTCAAGTCCTATTATGCTCTGATGGGTTATCACGGAATTCATCACGCTGCCAAGCAGGTAACGTATATCCTTCTCCAATGCATATTCAACAGCCTCCGAAATTGCTATTCCCAGTGATCCCGGGTGATCCCTGGTGTCGGCGAGAAATTTCCTCCCGGTAGGTGTTAATGGAGACGGGCTTGGAACCACGTCTGCACCATACAGGTTCATGACAGTTTTCCTGAGCGGCTTCTGCTGGTAACTGACATTAACCATGAAGACCTTGGACTTCATTCCGGTCATTGAGGATGCCAGGGCAGTGGCAGTACCCCATTGCCCAGCACCAGTTTCAGTGGTAACTTCCCTTATCCCTTCGTTGGCTGCATAATACGCCTGTGGAATTGCAGTGTTGATCTTATGGGAACCGGTTACTGTTGCACCCTCGAATTTGTAGAATATTTTTCCGCTGTAGTTGAGGTATTTTTCCAGGTTTTTTGCTCTCACAAGTGGTGTGGGGCGTCCTATCTGCTCATATAAATCCATGACTTCATCAGGTATCTTTTCATATTTCCTGAAAGTGAACTCCTGTTCTATGACCTTTTTCGGCAGTATCCTGTTAAGGAGCTCTATGGATGACTTATGCATGTCATTGTCCCTGGGGGGTGGTAATGGCTCCGGCAGGTCCGGTACAACATTGTACCAGTTTTCAGGTATTATGTCTGTA
>JAJZKL010000199.1 GCA_021804185.1 Thermoplasmata archaeon
GCCTGAAATCTAACCTGATTTCATCATCAAAATCAGTTTTCTTTCACCCATGCGCTGGAGACCACTGGAGTTTCCATTTCATTTTCGGAAATTTTCTCGGGATACAGAATGCATGAAACGAAATGTCCTTTATTAACTTCCACAAGGTGCGGTTTCTTTGCTTCAACGAAATGGAAAACCAGTCTGCTGGCCCCGTCAAGTTCGACCGAAGATATAGACAAGTATTTAGACCCCCTCTTTCCCGTGGACATCTGGACAAGTGAATTGTCAATTTTTTTTGTTATCTCAGCATTATCCCGGTTCTCGAGCTCTACGATGAGCAAGTTTTGTTCGCTGTCTACAGATACTTCCTTTACGCTTACGGTATTCCCAATATCTGGATTCTTCAAGGGGTCCAGCAGATCGAGAACAGGCTCGGCCATATCTTCCGGAGACCATCCGCAGTAAGGTGTTGCAACGGGGCATCTTGTATGGAAATAGCAACCGTCCGGCAAATTTTTTGGATCAGGTATCTCACCCTCGATTTCAATCTCAGTCATCTTTGCATGCGGATCCGGGATGGGTATGGAGGAAAACAGTATCTTTGTATATGGATGCAGCATATTTTCAAACAGTTCCTTCACTCCAGCTAATTCCACGACCTCGCCAAGATACATGACTGCTACACGGTCTGACATTGCCCTTATAACGCTTAGGTTGTGCGTGATGAAGACATATGTTACGTTTTCCCTTTCCTGGATATCCTTCAACAGGTTCAGTATCTGTGCCTGAACAGACACGTCAAGCGCGGAAGTTGGCTCATCTAGTACAATTAGCTTAGGGGCTATGGATATCGCCCTGGCAATGCCAATCCTTTGCCTCTGCCCGCCGCTGAATTCATGCGGGAATCTGTATAAATGATCCTCGCTCAAGCCAACTTCCTTAATGACTTCGCTTGTTACGTTGTCCACGTTTTCGTTCGTTAGCAACCTAATAGGTTCCGCAATACTATCCCTTATGAATTTTCTAGGATCAAGGGAACTGAAAGGGTCCTGAAAAACCATCTGTACTTTCTTTCTGTATTTTCTGATTTCTTTTCTGTCACTAGACTTGAGGGCATATTTGGAGATGAGTTTTTGCAGTTCTATGCAATCGGTTCCTATTTCTATCTGCATTTCTTTTTCATGCCGGTTCTGATGTTCCCGACACTTTTTTTTCAATTCTACGATTTCTTGTATTTTATCCTCTGGTACATCGAAAAATATGTTACCAGATGTTGCTTCAAGCGAAAAGGCAATAATCCTTCCAAGTGTCGTTTTTCCGCATCCCGTTTCTCCGACTATGCCCAGCGTTTCATTTTCATACACTGCAAGGGTGATGCCGTTAATAGCATTGACTAATCCCTTTCTACCTCTGGATCTCTTTGATAAAATAAACTGTTTTCGAATATCGGAAAGGTAGAGCAGAATTTTCTTTTCATCGTTATTCATGAATATCCTCCTCTGCTTCTTCAGAGTAGATGAAGCATGCGACTTTATGGTTTCCTCCGAGATCCACAAGTTTTGGCTTCTTCTGATCACATATATTCATCTTAAATTTGCATCTTGGGTGAAATCTGCAACCGCTAGGTGGATCGATAAGGTTGGGAACACTGCCTCCGATGGATTCGAATCTATACCCCTTTTCCACATCGAGATTTGGTCTGGGAATAGCTTTCATAAGACCAGTTGTGTACGGATGTTTTGGGTTTTTGAATAAATCATCAACAGACGTTTCTTCCACAATGCTTCCAGCATACATCACTCCAACCCTGTGGCACAATGACGCTATCACTGCGAGATCATGAGTTATGAAGAGAACTGATATTCCACGCGTCAGGTTTGTTTCTCTTATCAACTTGAGTATCTGAAACTGTGTTGTGACGTCAAGAGCAGTTGTAGGTTCATCTGCCATTAATAACATAGGATCGGCAGAGAGCGCCATTGCGATCAGGGAACGCTGTTGCATTCCACCACTCAGCTCATGTGGATACTCGTTCATTATGCTCTCAGCGTTTGAAAGGCTTACTCTCTTTAGCAATTCTACACCCCTTTTCCACGCCTGTTCCTTGAGTCTTTTATTAGCGCTCCATCCAAAGAGCACCTTTTCCAGCCTGAAGAGGATAAATTTACTTCTCATCATCTGCTTAATAGACTTTATCTCCCCAAAATCTATTCTCGCTTGATCGGCAACGCTCTTTCCAGGGGAAGTCGATCTTAACATAAGGTCAAAAAGCCTTCTCTTGCTTATTTCATATTCCCTCGTTTTGGCTACGATACTCATGCCTTTTCCATTTCTCGCCTCCATTATTTCTTTTGATATTTTGTTGACTACCGCATCTCTGTTTAACGAGCTTTCGATCAGTTCTGTCGCGAATTCCCCGAGATCCGGAAGCCCGTTGGTCCAGCACCATTCTTTGACGGTTTTGTCAATCTCTTTTTTATTGATTAATTCCCGGGACGAATCCACCAGATTTTCGATATCCGGCTGTCTGAGCTCCTCCATCCTTATGATAGCATCTGATAGTTCTTTCTTATTATGGGCCATTATAGCGTCGACTATTTGATCTCCTATTGTTAATACTGGATTTAATGCGAGAGTGGGTTCCTGAAATATCATCGAAATTCTTCTCCCCCTGATATTCGACATTATGTAGTCATGCCTCTTTGCCGCTCTATCGTGAGTTTTTACGACAACTTCTTTGGCCGAATTGTATTTTATTGATCTTACCTTGTCAAGATCGGATGCAACATTGTAACCCTCTATCAAAACGTTTCCTGATACCACAGCACCCGGTGGCTTCACCAGATCCATAATGGACAGTGCTGTAACGCTCTTACCACAACCACTCTCGCCAACCAGACCGTAAATTTCGCCGTTATCGATGGTTATATCCACGCCATCCAGTGCCTTCACCACACCTTTCTCGGTGAAAAAATATGTCTTTAGCCCTCTAACGGTCAGGTAGGGCTCATTACGTGGCTTTTCCATAACTTTAACTTCCTCTTCCATCAATTTGATCACCTTCGAAGCCTTGGATCGAGAACATCCCGGAGTCCGTCGCCCATCAGATTCACCGCCACGGTAAACAGTAGCAGAAACAATCCGGGTATAACCATTGGCCACCAGATTCCAGCTGCTAGATAGGTGTCAGTTGCGCCGCTGCTTCCAAAGCCTGCAATCATGTTTCCGAGTTCTGGGAGCAGAGGCGGCGCAACTGTGAAGCCGAGAAAATCCAAGGTTGCAAACGTCAGAACTACAGTTCCAAGTTCAAGTGAGATTTGGACAAATATTGGAGAAAGCACGTTTGGTATTACATGCACAAAAACGTCTCTGGATGGTGTTGATCCAGAGATTTTGGCAGCTTCCATGAATTTCGATTCCCTCAGAGATAATGTCTGTCCTCTGGAGAGCCTGGCAAAGAGCGGCCAGCGGACCAATATCAGTGCTATTGCAAGAAATTCTATACCTCTTCCAATGGCATAAATTATTGCAATAGCAAGTACCAGTGTTGGGATCCCAAAGAATACGTCGGTTACCCTCATTATTATTTCATCTATGAGTTTTCCGAAGTAACCAGAAAATGTACCAGCAAGCAGACCAATGGCTGCAGCTGAAAGTACTATGACCAGCGAAATTCCTATATCGACCTTTAGTGATGCGAGCATAGCAGGGAATATTGGCACACCATATTCGGTTGTTCCCAACCAGTACCACCATCCGTGTGAGAGAGTAGGAGGGGTAGGCACAGAGGCCGCATTAAGATTTGTGCTATGAAGAAAAGCCGTAACGCTGCTAATATTGGATACCCCTAGATAGCTCGGATAGACAGTATCTAGAAAGGCTATGAAAAAGTAAAATGCAACTATGACGAATCCAACAAAG
>JAJZKL010000200.1 GCA_021804185.1 Thermoplasmata archaeon
TATACTCGGTATAGGAATTGGTGGAGATTATCCAATAAGTGCAACCATTATGAGCGAGTATTCGAATGTCAAAAGCAGGGGCAAATTGGTACTTTCAGTGTTTGCCATGCAGGGTTTTGGACTTCTCGCAGGTGCAGTGGTTGGGCTGGCCTCGACTGCTTTCCTACCGGTGACTGAATCCTGGAGGTTCATGCTTGGATTTGGAGCAATTCCAGCTGCTTCCGTAATATATCTCAGGAGAAAGATACTTGAAACACCCAGATATTCCTTGGAGACAGGAAACAAGACGCTTGCCTCTGAGGCAGTTACAGATGCTACAAAGCATTCGACCGGAAAGGCTGCTGATACAAGCGGTGTACCTAACTTTTCGAGGAGAATCAATCGTGCGCTTGCAAACAGATACTGGCTGTTCCTGCTTGGAACAGCAGGATCCTGGTTTATTTTCGATATGGCTTTTTACGGTACTTCCGTCAATAGCGGAACTGTTCTTGGCCTTATAGGATATGGGGCAGTAAAAGGTAACATTGCAGAGACGGTATTCCATATTGCGGAAGGAAACACAATACTTGCGCTTGCGTTTGAAGTGCCAGGTTACTGGATCGCAGTTGGCCTCATTGATAAGGCTGGCAGAAAGCTTCTCCAGTGGACAGGCTTTTCCGTAATGGCAGTGATATATTTTGTCTTCGCGCTTCGTTTTACAACAATTGAAACTGACCTTTCTCTCTTCATAGCAATGTATGGACTGTCATTTCTTGTCGGAAACATAGGACCGAATTCCACCACCTTCATTATACCAACGGAACTGTTTCCAACTAGTGTCAGAACAACTTCACATGGTATATCAGCCGGTTCCGGGAAACTTGGTGCTGGTATATTCACGTTCCTGGTACCAACAATAATAGCCACTTCTGGTTTCTCGGTGCTGTTCGATCTGCTGGCAGGAATAGCATTCGCGGGTGTGATATTAACACTTATAGCGATAAGGGAGACAAAGAACTTGAGTCTGGAACAGGCCTCTTCACTCAACGTAGATCAGGGGGCGTCCAGACAGCCTCTCTAATTTTGAAATTCAATAAAATCATAATAATTTTTAATTTTTTATCCAATTTCTCTTTCTAATTTTAGAAATGTTTCTACAAATGACACTATGTCTTTGAATTGAATGTGGCCCATTAAACCTATTCTAACCGCCTTCCCCCTGTAGTTCTTCATTCCACCAGATACTTCGAATCCACTTTCATGCAGCTTGCTGATCAGGGCAGATGTGTTGGATTTCGTTTCAATGTTCAGGACGCAATCTGATCTGGTTTGATCGGTTCCGGCAACTTTGTATCCATTTTCTTGAAGAGCAGAAATAACGTATTTTGCATATCGCTTGGTTCTCCTGTTCCTCTCCTCTATGCCTTCTCGGGACAATTCGCCAAGAGCAGCGCTGAGAGCTGAAAATGGCCCTATTGCGGGGGTATAAGGTGTCTCCATCTTTTCCATAAATGTAAGAGAATTCCTCAGATCAAGGTACTGCGTCGCTGGAGATATTGTATTAAGCCTCTTTTCGGTTTCATCTGACAGAATATTAATTGCAACGCCAGTAAGTGAGGATATGCCCTTATGACCGCAGGTCGCTACTGCAGATATCCCCCATTTTTTTATTTCGAGAGGAAGGGCTGCAAACCCTGATACTGAATCAACTATCACATTTAAACCAGCCTGGCTTGAAGATGTCGAGATTTCACGAAGATTGGATAGCATCGTGCCATTGCCCGTTTCATTGTGCACCAATGCAATTGACGTGGCACCATGTTTTCTGGCTTCCCGTAATATCATATCTGGATCGGCGGCCTGATTTTCATTGTATGCAAGCACATGCAAATCGCAACCCCTCCTTCGTATTGATTCCGCAAAGCGATCGCCAAATTCACCATAAGAGATACAGACAACTTTTTCGCCTGTCTTAAGCAGTGAGTGAACCATCATGTCAACTGCCGTTGTCCCGGAACCCGTTGTGATTGCAACTTTATGACATTTACTGGTATCTCTAAGAATCTGGAGAGATCTGCTCATTATTTCCCTGAACTCTCCAGATCTGTGGGGTATATGTTTTTGTGATGCTAGTAGGACATTGCTGGATACCTCTACCGGTCCTGGTGTCAATATCATTTTCTTCCACCAAAAAAATCAATTATCTTTTCAGATATTGAAACCGCAATTGCTCTCTGGGCTTCAGCAGTCTGGGCACCGATGTGCGGTGTGATCATAACATTGTTTAGAGTGATCATCTCCCTCTCCCATGCCTCTTTGGGAGGCTCGTCCATTAATACATCTGCCGAATAGAATGCAACCTGACCGGTCTTCAGTTTTGATAGAAGATGTTTACCGTCTACCGCTGATGCCCTGCTTGTATTGACCAAAATGGTTCCATGTTTAATGCAATCCAGCTCTTCCTGTCCGAGAATGGGTTTTTCACCCTTTTTAACAGTGACAAATATGCCAATAAAATCTGAAATTGCCGCCAGTTCTTTGATATCTAGGAGCTTGGCGTTGACCTCCCTTGCCCTTTCTATGTTGGGGGCTACGTCGTAATATACAATGTTCATCTCTATGGTTTTCGCTATCTGCGCAACCCTGAATCCTATCCTGCCCATGCCAACAATTCCCAAAGTCTTTCCTCTCAGCTCAATGCCCGATTCTTTCTTGAACCTCATATTCTTGGTTTCTAATGAGAGGTTTTGCATATTTCTTGCTGCGCATATCATCATCCCAAATGTAAGCTCCGCCACGGATTCTGTAGATGCTTCTGGAGCTGATAGGACAGATATGTTGGCTGCCTTGAGATCGTCCAGTGCTATTCCGTCCAGACCAACCCCCGCCCTAGCTACCAGATTCAAGTTTGGGGACATCCTAGTAAATTCTGCAGTGATCTTTGTTCTGCTTCTTACGACTATGGCATTGTAATTCACAGCGATTTTTAAGAGCTCTTCATGTGTAATTTCTGGAAAATAATCCACCTCAAAACCCGCTTCCTGGAGATTGTTGATCAGGATGGAATCCACTTTGTCTGTAACAATAATCTTGACACTCATTACTACTTAAACCGGGAAAGACAATGTCTATATAATATCATCATCAGAAAAAGCGACAAAACGGACGGAGGGGTACATTTCCTATGGAACAATTTTCGGTCGGGATACCTCTGCCTGCACCATCTTATCCCTTATGACTATCTCCACTTCGGATCCTGGTTTTGCATATTCTTTCTCGATAAATCCAAGGCCAATAGATTTACTGAGAACAGGGGACATCGTACCGCTTGTTATTTTCCCTATTTTCTTACCATTTCCATGGATCTCAAAGCCGCTTCGCGGTATAGATTTCTCTTTCAAAATGAAACCTCTGAATATCTCCTTATCAACGGCTTTTCTTGCAATGAGGTTGTTTTTCCCAACAAAATCGTTTCCATTGTTAACTATAAAACCAATAGAACACTCATATGGATCTCTATCATGATTGAAATCTGTTCCAGAGAGCAGCATTCCCTTTTCCATTCTCAGTGTATCTCTTGCTCCAAGACCACAGGGCCCTCCACCGACTTCATCTGCTATTTTGGATATTTTATTCCAGATATCTGGAGAATCTTGAGATGGTGCGATGATTTCAAATCCTCTTTCTCCTGTATAACCGGTTCCAGAGATTATCATTTCATTTGAATCCATAAGTTTGTTGAGACTGTGCGATGGAAAGAAAGAAAATGTAAATGGATCTGGCATATTGAAATTAAACTCTTCTGCTATTTTTATTGAAAGGGGGCCCTGGACTGCGATACAGGCAAGGTCTGCTGATAGGTCTGATATCTTCACATTAAAATCCTGCTTGAGTGAATTTATCCACGAAAACACCATAGG
>JAJZKL010000201.1 GCA_021804185.1 Thermoplasmata archaeon
CAGATTCAGATAAATATTTCAAAGATTCTTTCACTTTCCAGCTGGTATTCTTCAGGCGGATACCTGAAGGTTTCCATAAACCATAGTTCAATATATATAACGGAAACTGCAAGTGTACTGTCAATTAACAGCCTGAGATTTGATTCTCTTGGCCTGCAGGTTGTATCATAGATCTGGGTAAAATGGATGAATTTATTGTATAATCTTTGAAATATTTATCTGAATCTGCTTCTGTAAAGATTTTTAAATCCTATTTTCCTATCATTTTCATGTTTCAGAAAAAGTACGAGCTTACAGTGGATAAGATTTTTTATTCCTCTGTGAGAAACAATCCGGACCAGGTTATCTGTTACAAAGACAGGAGAATTACATACAGGGAATTCAGGGATAATGTCTATGCTCTTGCCAGAGGGCTTCTGAAAGCGGGCCTGCAGAAAGGAGAAAAGGTAGCAGTCCTTGAATGGGACGACCTGAATTACCTGATGCTATATTATGCAATTCCACTTGCCGGAGGCGTTCTTCATACTGTGAATATCAGGTACTCCCCTGAACTTATTTTCTACACGATGCAACATGCCGGAGACAGGATAGTTATTATCAGGGACGAGTTTGTCCCACTCATCTCGCCAAGTATTGGGCTTTTCCAGGGAGTGAGAACCTGGATCGTTTCGGGCGATTCTGATAAGCCTTCAGCAAATATCGACGGGGCATTATTCCTGGGAAACCTGTTTGAAAAGAGTGAGGAAATCAGGCTACCTGAAATTACTGAAGATGATCTATGCACAATATTTTACACATCTGGAACCACGGGTATGCCAAAGGGAGTAACATTCACCCACAGGCAGATAATCCTCCATACACTGGGAATGGCCGTGGCACTAGCAGATGAACCAATAAATCTGAAGAGTACAGACGTTATAATGCCAATAGTGCCCATGTTCCATGTCCATTCATGGGGAGTCCCATATATGGCAATTATGAAGGGCATGAAGTACGTTCTTCCCGGAAGGTATGACTTTGATTCGCTCCCTTCTCTGATGGAGATGGAAAAAGTCACTGTCAGCATGATGGTCCCATCAATTCTCTACATGCTTATGGCAAAACAGGAGAATCAGGAGATCCTGAAAAAACTCAATCTCAGGGTCACTATCGGGGGCGGCGCCCTGCCAAAGGGGCTGGCTGAAAAGGCACGATCACTGGGGATTGAGGTGGGTGCAGGGTACGGAATGTCAGAGACTGCCCCTATACTTACCCTTGGGCTTTATACAACAGAGGTCATGTCAATGCCTGATTCCCAGAAGGAGAATTTCAGAATTAAGACCGGTATTCCAATACCGCTTGTTGATCTTAGGGTTGTAGACAAGAATGGAAAGGACGTGGCAAATGACAGCAAAAGCATTGGTGAGGTAGTGGTACGGGCTCCATGGCTTACGTCCGAATATTTCAACGACCCGGAGAACACCAAAAAGCTCTGGAAAAACGACTGGCTGAATACCGGTGACCTAGCCGTCGTTGACGATCATGGTTATATAAATATAGTGGACAGGGAGAAGGATGCTGTCAAGTCTGGAGGTGAATTTATCCCCACGCTTATACTCGAAGATGTAATCAGCACATATCCCGGAGTCGCAGAAGTGGCGGTTGTTGCAAGAAGGGATGAGAAATGGGGAGAAAGGCCTGTGGCCTTCATTTCAGGCCTTAAAGAGCTGAACAAAGAGGCATTGAGAGAGCACCTTATGAACTATGTCCACTCAGGGAGAATTTCCAAATTCTGGATACCGGACGATTTCTTCCAGATCGAGTCCTTCAATAAGACAAGTACAGGGAAAATTGATAAGAGATCATTGAGGGCAAGGCTTTCATCATGAGGTTTGAACTGCCCTCACCACCTCCTTTATCCCTTCATCAATCGGTATAAAGGAATCAAGAAGTGGCCTGGCTGCGTGAAGGTCCTCAGCTTCAGGGAGAATATAAGGTTTCAATTCAGTTGAAATTTTCCTGCCTGTAATACTTTCAATCTTCCTTAGTAGCTCCAATACGGAGGTTCCTGTACCTGTACCAACCTCCAGTTCCCTTTCTGTGTATCTTCCCATAATTGTGTTCAGGATGATTCTGGAAACATCCCTAACATGAATGAAATCTCTTCTATGGCTTCCATCTCCGTAAATTATTGCAGTAGAGCCATCAACTGCAGCCTTTGAGAACAGATAAACCGCTCCTTTCCTGCTGGTTGGCCCATAAACATTGTAAAACTTAAGAATATATGAAACAGTGCCGAACAGTTTACTGTAAAGGTTTAACCATTCAACTATCTGTTTTTTTGAGAGAGAGTATGGGTTCGTGGCCTCCATGACTGAACCGGAGGTGGGAAATATCATTACTGAGCCATCAATCCTGGCTTTTTCTATCAGTTTCATGGAAAGCCCCATGTTGTCCTCATAATATTCATATGGTTTTTCAAGGGATTTCCTTATAAGGGTTCTTGCAGCCAGGTGAACTATAAAATCATATGATTCGGATGGAAAAGGATCTCCAAGATCAAGGCCGTTTACACTTAGCCCTGATTCTTTAAGATCAGCGTATACCTGAGTACCAATAAACCCCTTATGACCAGTAACAAGAACTTTCATTGTTTTCATTAGATTATGTTAAATGATCTATTAATTTTAATCTCAATTTCTTGGTTCCAGAGCATGTAAAACAAGGAAAAAATGAAAGAATGCACCAAAACTCTTTAATAATGAGTAAATATGGAAAACAGACTTGATACTATTCACGCTTTACCTGATTCTGGCTGCGCTGACAATTACGTCGCTGCTTTACTTTCTTGTAAACGCCATAATCTCATGGAAATATTCCAAGCCGGCAGAAAAGGTTGAATCCAGGCCGGAAGATATAACCATCCTTGTTCCTGTATATAATGAGGACCCGGAAATTTTTAACGAGTGCATGCAGGCTGCAAAGAATCAGGAATGCAGTGTGATTGTTGTCGGGGACTCATGCGATGAGCCATATAGAAGTATTGCGGAAAAGCATGGTGCACAGTTTATTCTTCAGGATTTAAGGGGAGGACAGAAAAAGGCAATTGAAAGAGGCATGCATGAAGTAACAACCCCATTTACTTTGCTTATAGACAGCGATACAATTCTTCCAGATGGGGCAGCAGTGGCAATGGCATCAAACTTCAGGCCAGATGTAGGTGGAGTAGGCCCAAATCTGGTTGTGAAAAACACCGGTCAGCCGCAGGCTTACGGTGCAGAATTCATAGAAAGATCAAGAGAGGTTGTTTACAGGGCCATGTCTGTCCATAATGCTGTGTTGCACCTTGATGGAGCCTGCATAATGTACAGGACAGAGATAATCAAACCACTCATCCTTTCCGGGGAATTTGCTAATCTGAAGGTTGCAGGCAAGCACACGATGCTTGGGGAGGACTGGCAGCTTGCAATGCATACGATCCAGAGTGGATACAAGCTTGTGAAGGATTATGATGTCAAGGTAATAACATACCCTCAGAAAACAATGAAGAAGTTCTTTCTTCAGAATATAAGGTGGTCCAGGTCAGAGTGGATCAGATTCGGCAGGGAACTTAAAACAGGCAATGTGTTCAAGGCCGGAAAATTCTATTCTTTTGAGTTAATATATTCGTACATGCTCCCTCTCATAGCACTTTCCCTGATACTCATCAGGGTGTACGCTTTCTTCTCCAATCTGTCTGGCCCGGAATTCCTTGTAGATGTGATCAGAGGTGTTTTCCTCCTGAACAAAGGTGAACTCTCCTCCATACTTTACGGAAAGATAACATTTGGAATGGGGAGTGATATTGGTTCTTTCATTTTCCTGGGAACTGTATTAAGCAACATAAAAAAAGAGAGAGGAAATCTGCGATT
>JAJZKL010000202.1 GCA_021804185.1 Thermoplasmata archaeon
TTCGTGGGCCGGATACGAAAATAAGCTCTGCCCTGTTAGTACTGAAGAACTCCTTGAGAGAGTTCAGTTCTTTCTCTCTACCGATTAATTGCATACTTGTAAGTATACTACTTCTGAGTATATATTTATTGTGTGGTTGCGACAAACGTAGGAATCAAGGAAAATCTAGAGATATTGTTCTAAAATTAAAAAAAGCCGATATAATTACTCTGAATACAGCACACAATTCTCACGTTCAAGCGAATAGTCAAAATAATGTTGGAAACCGTGTTCGGAAACAAAATCAACTAAAACTCGCAATATCCAGATGTAAGATATCACAAATGTGGATTGCGCTTGTGTTAAGAGATGTTTAATTTTGGTTCATGCGACATTTGTGTGGTTCTTGGGATAAAGCTGTTTGCAGTCCATCCTTGACCTTCGCTTTGTGATCCTGGTTCTTTATACATCGAGATTTTCACTCATGGCCATTCGCCTTTGACGGCCCCCAGAAAAGTCATCTCAGAGATCACAAAGAAGGCAGAAGGTATTGAGAGATCCATCGGTATGAATTTTTCCCCAAGATTCTGAAGAGTTGGAGTTATAAATGAAAATCTAAAACCGGAACATTTCTATTATTCTTAGGGAAGCATTGATGAAGTGGGGAATTAGTCACTACAAAGACGTATTTCATCTTCAATAATGCAAACGGAACTCATTGCTCGGTACAAGTTACCAAGGGTGGCGTGTAGAAATGTGTTTTAGAATGGGATCATGGACTGAATAATTATTGGAATTTTACAAAAGAACCTTCACGGTCTAGGCATGAGTTCTGAAGCACTCCTCTCCTGAACACTCCCTTAATGTTCTTATGATCAGTTAGGCATTCTACGCCTTCAAAAGGATTCTTGCTCACAAGAACCATATCGGCAACCTTCCCTATCTCCAAGGACCCCGTTTCTGCCTCCTTTCCAAGTATCTGAGCGGCGGATATTGTCCCGGCCTGAATTGCCTCAAGATCAGACAGTCCGGCTTTTTTGAGGTACAAAAACTCATAGGCACTTTCGTCATGCCTCACAGCGAGCCCGGAGTCTGTTCCAAGTGCTATTTTGATTCCCGCTTCCTTAGCCAGCTTAACCGTCTGCACTCTCAAGTCAATGACTACGGTGGCCTTTGCGATTGCTGATTCCGTCATAACTTCTGAGCCACGCTTAACAATAAAGTTAGGAGTGCATAGGTTCGGGATCAAGCCTATATTACCTTCTTTCATATTCATAAGTAGGTCAGGATTTTCAGCGATCATTGTTCCGTGCTCTATTGTATCAACACCAGCTTGTACAGCGTTGGCAATCGCTTCTTTTCCATGAGCATGAACGGCAACTTTTCTTCCTGCAGCATGTGCCTCACTTACGGATGCTCTTAGCTCATCTATAGTATATTGGGTCTGGTCTGGCTTGTCACCCTCTGATGAAACACCTCCACTTCCGAATATCTTTATCCAGTCTACTCCCTGCCTTATGAGGTATCTGGTGTTGTACCGCATTTCATCAGCTCCATTGGAGATAAGCCCTATCGAAGGTACAGAACTCATGGCATTCGTGCGCCTGTCTCCGTGACCTCCTGTTATCGAGAGAGGTTTGCCGGTAGCGTATATATTCGGTCCAGGTATAACATTGGCGTTTACAGCGTTTCTCACACTTATATCCTCAAACATGAGTGATCCACAGTCTCTAATTGTCGTAAATCCTGTGTCAAGATGCTTCTTTGCCTCGTTATATGCCTTTATAGCCCTGTATCCGGGGTCCTCTGTAGCAGCTACTTCAATGGAATGTGATTTAAGAGTGCCGTCATACGATATATGGGTGTGCAGATCGAAGAATCCTGGCATAAGGAAGGATGATGTGCAGTCATATTCGAGATCGTATGGAGCTCTGGGGGCTCCACTTTCTTCACCTACATAGGAAATTTTTCCATCATTTACAATTATTGTGGTATTTGTTTTTATCTTTCCGGATACTACATCTACTACAGAACAGTTGAACAGTTTGCTTATCATAATATAATCTCATCTTACAATATACAGAAAATATTAATTTTTTTGATCTAATCAACATCTAATGGATATATGAACAAGAAATTTATCTCATTATTATGTCAGACGATGAATTATTCACTAAAGCACTGAGTCTTGAGAAACCAAGGTACGTCAAAGAGGTGAGTTTGATCCATCCGGGAAAAGGCTCGACATATAGGAAGGACTTCAAAATTCTCACCATGTCATATATGCGGAAAACCATGCGTGAATTACGATTCCTCTGAAAGAGAATGGAGATACTTCGACTTCTTCCAGTATGAGGCACACATACATGCAACGGTGCCGAGAACAAACTGCAAAGATAATGGAATCAAGCAAGTAGACGTACTGTGGAGCAGAAAAAATTCAAGGTTGACACCCCACTTTGTTGTATTCTTTCGCATTTCACGACACCCATCATGAAAATTGCCTATGTCCCATGTTGGATATACGCCATAGCAAGTTACAAATGATCTATTCGACTGTGAAAACTAGGGATAGCATTTAAAATGTCAGCAGTCTATTGATCGCTACAGTATGCAAGCAAAAATTTATAGGATGCTATGTGTACATTACTTAAATGGGAAAAACAGTAAGATTAATGGCACAACAAAGTGGGTTATTGTTTTTCCTTATAGTCGCTATCGCTGCCTTTCCATCTTTTTTGCAGGGACTTGACGCAGAGCTTTATTTCTTCGGTTCTCCCTACATAGTCTCTAGCGTTCATGCGACTGCAGTCTTCATAGGTCTGACAGCCACTTCATACACACTTGGAATCTTATTCTTTAGCTACGCTGGCGGATTTCTCTTTGACGTATTTTCCGCCAAATACACACTAGTCCTAGCAGTCTCTATTTTTAGCATCTTTGTATTTCTGACAGGTTATGTGACATCAATTTACGAACTGCTGATATTCAGGCTGATTGTAGGATTTGGTATCGGGATGTTTCAACCCGCAATGCTATCGTTCCTTGGTGATATCCTGGTTAAATTTAGAGGCAGATCGATCATTGCGTTTGAGGTGTTTTTCGGCTTTGGATACTTTGTAGCACCATACTTGATTGAGCCGTTCCTGCCGGATTATAAAATTCCGTTCATGATTACTGGTTTAATTTCACTTATATCCATCGTACTATTTATAGCTGTAGTTCCACCTGTATACAGCAAGATCGAAAAGAGGAAACTTGGTCTGAGGGCGGTTGCTAACCGCAATATTGTGATACTTTCCGTCGCCGTATTCCTCTTTGGAATAGCCTTACTTGGGCTTCTTTCCTATCTTTCAGACTTCCTGCTTCACGTTCTGCACTATTCTGTATTTGATACGGCTCTGGCGGCATCCATGATGGGACTTGCTGGAGTAATATTTGCTTATCCGCTTGGATACGGAAGTGATAAGGCAAGATCTGGAAGGAAAGCTTTCATTATCTTGACAATGGGAGCTTCAACTGTGGGATCACTGGGGATATTCTTCTTGGGTGATCTTGTCGGACTCATTGCCATGATAGGGTTCGTCTTCATATTCGGAATAGGCAGGGGACTATCAGTGATCTTCATTACCGCCGCAGCACAGGATTCGGTTGGAGACAGCCTTGTCGGTAGGATAAGTGGAGTCATATATACTATGTTCAATATCGGAGCAATAATTGGCGGTCCTCTTATGGGTACATTATCAACGACATATGGCTTCAAGATTGGCGGCCTTGTTGCAGTAACGATACCGCTTCTCGTGGCAACTGTTATTTCTATCTTCCTTGTGGGGGCAAAGCCATCAGCAGTATCTGAGTCTACTATGGCATCACCGAATTGAT
>JAJZKL010000203.1 GCA_021804185.1 Thermoplasmata archaeon
CAGAATTCATAAACAACCTGATAAAAGAGAAAAAACTTAACATAAAGCCCCTGGAATCAGATAAGGAGGAGAAATTCACCTACCATGATTCATGCTATCTGGGAAGATACAATAAAATATACGATCAGCCAAGGGATGTTATAGGCACCTTCGCCACAAAATATGAGGAGATGGAGATGAACAAAACCAAGGCCCTCTGCTGTGGTGCCGGTGGAGGAAGGCTCTGGATGAATGAGACCGTGGGACAGAAAGTATCCCACAAGCGAATAGAGATGGCCGACAAGGTAAATGCCACAACGCTGGTCACCGCATGCCCGTACTGTATGACAATGCTTGATGATGCAAGAAAGGTGACCAACAAGGAAGAAAAGATGGATATAAAGGATCTATCGGAGTTAGTTGCTGCAAGGATAAACTGAAAATTCATCCCTAACCGTGCATTGATCTAAATTTATTTACCTTTTTACTGGGCTTCAATCACAGAAATCATGATACCATGATCATTGGCATTTGTCCTCACGGAATAAAATTCTATAAAATAATTTGTGATTAAAATAATGAAGGAATGAAGCCCCAATCACTTCAGTGCTTCTGTCAGTTTGGGAACAATCTGGAAGATATCTCCCACTATGCCGTAATCGCACTCCTCAAAAATAGGTGCGCTTTTGTCTTTGTTTATGGCAACCACGGTCTTAGATCCCCTCATTCCGGCTATGTGCTGGATCTGCCCCGATATTCCCAGTGCAATGTATATTCTTGGTTTAACCTTCTTTCCAGAAAGTCCTACCTGCCTGTCCTCTGAAAGCCAGTGGTAGTCAAGGCATATTGGTCTTGATCCTGCAAGCTCCCCATGGGCAGCTTTTACCAGAGGTTCAATGAGAGGTATTTTGTCTTGGCTCCCAATTCCACGGCCTATGCTTACAATTATTCCTGCTTTCTCAAGATCAACAGTTCCAGCTTTTTTCTCCTTTCTCTCAATAAGCTTCACTGAGGATTCTGATGCCGGCAGATCTTCAATAGGACTTTTTTCTTCCACTTTTTCAGGGTCAGATATTCCGGGCATAACTGTCAATACTGTTGCATCTGACTTTTCCTCAAGTACGGTTTTCCCCCCATAGAAGAATCTTCTTGTTACAGTTTTCCCTCCGTCAATTCTGAATTCAGAAATCTCTGTCATTGCTTCTCTTCCGAGTTTCTGAGAGAGAATTCCGGCAACACCCCGCCCAATTGCTGTTGAACCAATAACTATGTAGTCATAATTGGTGGCAGATACAAGTTTTTCAAGCCCTCTGGCAATATCGCCTGGGAATACAGTATTTTTGAGATGGAATATTTTCTTGGCCCCATACATTTCCAGTGTGGAAGGATCTCTCACAGTAGTTGCAAGATCTGCATCCATCGATTTCCTGAAATATGTCAGCATCTGGCCAGCAAGATCCGAACTGTCTGAAAAAACCAGGCACTTCATTTCATCGCCTCCTTTATGACTCGTGCAATTTCAGGAATACCCTTTTCCGGGTCCTCAAACACCATTTTCCTTCTCTCGCTTTTTGGTGCAGTGTTGCTTATGATTTCCACGCTGCTTTTGACTGTACCCTGAGCAGCCTCTGTATTTATCTTCTTCTTACCAGCTGCCATTATCTGCATTACAGGCGGAAACCTCGGTTCGTTTATTTCCTGGGTGACAGAGATCACCACGGGCATCTGTGCCTGTGCGACTATGTTCTCTTTTTCAAGAGCCATGGTTACAGATGCATTCCTGTCTATTACCTCAATTTTAACCGCATCCGAGAGAAGGGGTTCATCAAGGATCGCCGAAAGCTTTCCCTGAAGCATGCCTGTATAGGAATCGGCGGACTGGTTGCCTAGAATAATAAGATCATGTGGGATATCCTTTATCTTTCGAGAAATGACTTCGGCTGTCAGTGATGGGTTGTTTTCCATGTATCCGGTCAGTATATATCCATCATCAACCCCCATTGCATAGGCCTCTTTCATAGCCGATGTGGATTTGTCAGTTCCAAAGCATATTGCGGTTACCTTTCCACCATGTTTCTCCTTAATTCTAACGGCTTCTTCCACAGCATTCTTACTGATCGTTTCCAGTCTTAATGGGAGCCCCTGGACCTGAGGGGTTCCGGTGGAACTATCAACCTTCAGCAGATCTATATCAACTATCTGCTTTATCAATACAATAATGTTGTACGGCATTAAATCAACTCATTTCCATGAGTCAAGATTAGTTTTTAGAGTTTTGCAGTACCCATTTCTGTTAATTATTAACAACTTAATGGCAAAGTAAATAAAAACTCATATTATACAGCTAAGTTAAAGTGATTCATGGGAAGAATAGAATACGCAACCTGTGATTTGCCACGAAGGTGATTTGAATGAACGGAAATGATGTATATCTGGTATATTTTAAAAGAACTGCATTTTCAAGATCAAGGCCAAAGGACCCGGAGAGGGATGTTTTCAACAGCATAAGGATGGATGAGGCTCTTGGCAGATTAATTAAAAAATCTGTTGAAGAAACCGGTATAAAGGCTGAAGAGATCGGTGACGTCATAACTGGCTGTGCTATCCAGGCAGATGAAAACTGGACTTATGGTGGAAGGCACCCAGTTTTTCTTGCTGGTCTCCCCTTTGGTGTTCCTGCAATGTCACTGGACAGAGCATGTGCATCATCTCTTAACGCCATAACAATAGGTTCCATGGAAATATCCACAGGAAATGCCGATATTGTTCTTGCGGGTGGAATGGAACACATGACTCACGTGCCTCTGGGTGACAACCCTCACATAAAACCCAATATAAAACTACTTGTAAGGCCAGAATACAGGAAATATGAGATGAACACATCCTATTCCATGGGATTGACTGCAGAGAAGCTTTCCCAGGTAAAAAACATAAACCGGGAAGACATGGACAGGTATTCGCTGGAGAGCCATAAACTTGCAGCAAAAGCACAGGAAGAGAATTTTTTCAAAGGTGAAATACTGCCAATAGATGTTGAGAAAGATGGGGACATTATAACCGTGGACAGGGATCAGAGCATAAGGGCAGATACCACCATGGAAGGCCTTCAGAAGCTTCAGCCCGCATTCACAAAGGATGGCGTTATAACTGCGGGAAACTCCTCCCCTCTCAATGCAGGTGCCTCACTTGTAATGCTGATGTCAGGAAAAAAGGTCAGGGAATACGGCATTAAACCCCTTGCCAGGGTAAGCAGTTTCGCATGGGCGGCAGTTGATCCATCCATAATGGGAGAGGGTCCAGTTCCCGCCTCAAAGAAGTTAATGGCGAAAGCCGGGTTGAAAGCGGAAGATATTGATTTCTGGGAAATCAACGAAGCGTTTGCAGTGGTTGCTCTGAACGCCATGAAGGAGATCGGCATACCAAGAGAAAGGGTGAACGTGAAGGGAGGGGCCATAGCAATAGGGCACCCCCTTGGTGCAACCGGTGCAAGGCTTGCAGGGACGGTTTCCCGCATACTTAACGAGAAGAAGAAGGACAGGGGAATTGCCACACTGTGCGTTGGTGGCGGACAGGGTTACTCAGTTCTTCTGGAGAGGGAGTGATATCATGGATTTTGATCTTCCAGAAGAACTTGTTGCTGCAAGAGAAAAGATCAGGGAATTCGCAAAGAGAGAGATAACACCGGATCTTGCCTTCAAATATGACCGGGATGAGAAATACCCCTTTGAATTAAGGGAAAAGGCGTTCAGGGACGGCATAATTGACTACCAGAATCCCTGGGAAATGCTCATAGCAATTGAGGAACTCTGCAGACAGGACCCTGGATTGGGTATATCCGCAACAGTGTCACTCTTCGGTGTGGAGGTCATAATGCT
>JAJZKL010000204.1 GCA_021804185.1 Thermoplasmata archaeon
CAGGTGGGATGGCCATTCGTTTGATGATCACATCATTTACGAAATGCACATCGGGACTTTTTCTCCGGAAGGCACATATAGAGGAGCAGAGAATAAGCTGCAATACTTGAAGGATCTTGGAGTCACTGCACTTGAGATCATGCCACTTTCCCAGTCCTACGGAACAAGGAACTGGGGCTATGATGGTGTCTTTCCTTTTGCGCCTTCTTACTCATATGGCACAGCCTCAGATCTTGCCCATTTCATAGATAGGTGTCATATGCTCGGACTGTCTTGTTTCCTTGATATTGTCTATAATCATCTAGGACCGGTCGGGAATGTTTTTCCGTCTGTTGCACCATACTTCTCGAACAAATATTCAACCCCCTGGGGCCAGGCAGTCAATCTGGATGGGGCATATTCAGGAGGCGTGAGGGAAATGCTTCTTGCAAACTTAAGCTACTGGATTGAGGATTTTCATTTCGATGGATTCAGGATGGATTCCACCCAGAACATATATGATTCTTCACCCAGACACTTTCTATCGGAAGTCACTGCCCATGCGCAGTCTCTTTCATCCAGACTGGGCAGAAAGGTAGTGATGATAGCCGAATCCGACAAGAATGACGTCTCGATCATAAGGCCAGCTGAAAAATGTGGTCTTGGATTTGATGCAGGATGGGCAGACGACTTACACCACTCCTTTCATTCATACACGACAGGGGAAAGAGCAGGATACTACATAGATTACGGCAATCTATCAGACATTGCGTATGTACTGGAACATGGCTACCTTTATGACGGAAAATATTCAAATTATCTGAAGGCTGTTCGTGGTACTGACTTCTCTGGAGAGAAGCCATCATCTCTCGTGGTTTCCATGCAGAATCATGATCAGATAGGCAACCGAGCCCTTGGAGAAAGAATTGCTTCGCTGGTTTCCTTCGAGATTCTGAAGCTTGGTGCGTCTGTTTTCCTTTTGGCACCATTTACACCAATGATCTTTATGGGAGAGGAATACGGAGAAACTTCTCCTTTCTGGTTTTTTATGCAATCTGACGATAGAGAATTTGCAGAGAGTGTCAATATGGGAAGAAAGAGCGAATTCAAAGACTTCAGCTGGCCGGATAAGATCAGAGATCCCAACAGCAATGATGCCTTCTTTGAATCCAAGCTTAAATGGAAATATAACACACAAAACCGCTTCATCCTTGGACTCTACAGGGATCTTATCCAGGCGAGAAAAGTTTTCATACAGCGATCAGACAGGCGTGTCTGGAAAGTTTCGTCAGATGGAAAAGTCATACGAATATTCTATCCAAAGACTCGTCTGGGTGTAATTCACAATTTTGGATCAGTACCTATTGAAGCACCTGGCAATGTGATACTCAATACATCCTCCGAAAAATATGGCGGATCAAACGCCGATCCGGGAATTATTGCTGAACCGGGATCTATATTGATGATTCAATCATAAAATAGACCTGAAAACCGCCGATGAGTCCGGAGGCAAAGTTATTCGTTTATCCCCAAATTTCCTTGGGAGTGAGTCCAGTGCATCAAAAGAATTGATGATCATCTCCCATTTATCTTGAAGCGCCTCCGAAATTGAAAAGTCAACCCAATCTTTGCCGGCATTAAAGAATAAGAGTATGCTAGGCGAGACAGCTTTGTCCGGATGTGATTCAGAGTCAAGTCCTGAGATATACACCGATAAAGCCTTGAAATTAGGATCAGTCCATTCAGAATAACCTACCACTTTACCGCTGGGATTGAACCAATGTACATCCTTAGTTCCAGTTTCCGCTATAATATCACCTGAGAAGAATTCTTTTCTTCTCAAACAGGGGGTCGTCATCCTGAGAGATATTAGCATTTTCAGGAAAGACCTGATCTCCTCAGCATTGACTTTATAAGACCAGTTATACCAGCTTACTTCATTGTCCTGGCAGTAGGCATTGTTATTTCCCTTCTGTGTTCTTAAAATTTCGTCTCCTCCCAATATCATCGGTGCCCCCTGTGATACCATGAGCGTGGTAAGAAGGTTCTTGATCCTCTTGATCCGTTTCCATGTGACCTCTGGATCGCCTGTCTCACCCTCAATACCGAAATTTTCGCTATAATTCTCGTTTGTCCCGTCTGAGTTGTTTTCATTGTTCATTTCATTATGCTTGTTCAAATAAGACACCAGATCAAGCATAGTGAAACCATCATGCGAAGTAACATAGTTGATGCTGGCGTGAGGCTTCCTGTCAGAATTCTCATAAAGATCCGGCGATCCTGAAAGCCGCGTTGCAAATTCCCCAGTCAGGCCATCATCCCCTCGCCAGAATCTGCGGACACAATCCCTGTATTTCCCATTCCATTCCGCCCATTTTACCGGAAAATTACCGACCTGGTAACCACCCGGTCCCACATCCCATGGTTCAGCTATCAGCTTGACCTTCGAGATAACAGGATCCTGATGAATCACGTCAAAGAAGGCTGATAAACGATCCACTGCATAAAACTGTCTTGCAAGGGTGGAAGCAAGATCGAACCTGAAGCCGTCAACATGCATTTCTGTCACCCAGTAGCGAAGGCTGTCCATTATGAGCTGCAGGACCTGAGGATGCCTTACGTTAAGGCTGTTGCCCGTTCCGGTGAAGTCATTGTAAAACCTGGGGTTTTCCTCATTCAATCTATAGTATACGGAATTATCAAGGCCCCTGAACGAAATAGTCGGGCCTAAGTGATTACCCTCTGCTGTATGATTGTAGACAACATCCATAATGACTTCTATGCCGCTGGCATGCAGGCCCTTTACCATCTGCTTGAACTCTGTAACCTGCCTCAAAGATGTATCCTGCGAAGAGAATCTTATGTCTGGGGCAAAAAAACCGATTGTATTATATCCCCAGTAATTGTTGAGACCGCTGTCCACTAGCACCTTGTTGTCAATTCTGTGCTGTACAGGCATAATCTCAACTGCGGTTATTCCCAGGTCATGAAAATAATCGATCATCTTTTCAGAACTCAGGCCCAGATATGTGCCTCTCAGTTCCCCTGGCAGACCCTCTTTCAAAAAAGTTAAGCCTTTCACGTGTGTTTCATAAATAATTGTTTCCGACCAAGGGGTATTAGGTCTCTGGACATCGTCCCATTCAAACACATCATCAACAACTGCACATTTCGGAATGTTTGCAGTATCTTCCACATCGCTGAAAGAGAGATC
The DNA here is from genome assembly GCA_021804185.1 of Thermoplasmata archaeon. The sequence goes on from JAJZKL010000204.1 coordinate 3,194, forward strand.
TTCCAGCTGATCCCCCATCTTGTAACCAAAGATGGCATCACTCCAGTTTATCTTCCCACCGATAGATTTGGCATAAGGATCGATAAGAAGCTTGTTTTCGTTGAATCTTAATCCTTTTTCTGGTTTGTATGCTCCAAAAGCCCTGTATCCGTATAGGGACCCACTCTTTAAGCCAGGCACAAGCACATGCCATACATGTGCAGTTTTTTCTTGCAGTTTAATAACTTCATACGGAGTTGAGTCGTAGATTGATTTGAACAGTTCAAGATTTATCTGTTCCGCGTTTTCTGAAAAAACTGCAAAATTGACCCCCTCATCTGTAATAGTTGCACCGAGAGGATATGGTCTCCCAGGTTTGAGTTCAGACATTATCGATTCGTAATTGCATGCTCAATATGAACTTAAGTTAATACTGGAACAATTGTTTTCAGTATTCACGGATGCGTTGCTTCTTCATCTATGCATTTAAATGAAGGCTTTTGAATTTTTGCCGCACTTGACAGGACAGTCTTACGACATGGAAACAACCCTTTTAACATTTGTGAGCGAGAAATCCCAAACCCTTCAGGGTGGGATGAAAGCGAACACTTATAACTATATATACTAATAATGCACCTAATGATATGCCCAAGGGATACACCAGTTCCAATACATC
>JAJZKL010000205.1 GCA_021804185.1 Thermoplasmata archaeon
CACATACGAATCGCGGGATTTCTTCCGTATCCAGCCGGCCCTCAACAATAAGGAGAAAATCTTCTTCCTCATACTCTGTCCGACTATCCAGTCCAAGTCCATCTGGCCGAACTGTTCCTCTGTTCCGTGCCTGGTGAAGAACAACGCGTATGCCTTTAATACGAACTGTGGTATCTCGTTTGTCACAGTTACCTTATGGGTAACTAGATATTTGTGCATTTCCTTGACTTACGAGTGGCCCTGTTCAAATCCGGCCAGGTCCATATTTTCTAATTTCTCTATTGAAACAGGTGAAAATAGGTTATCGAAGGGACTTAGATCCAGTTGTTGATTGTTTTTGTAAGGAACACGCACCACAAAGTGACTTTCAGATGAACACATCTCAATCTCCCATGCCCCGGGCAAAGGCGATTTGACCACATTTTCATGGGAAGTCAGGTTGCGTAGTCGCCGAATATTTAGCATACTTTAAATTAGACTACTTTAGAGTATGTTTTTATACAAAGAACTATGATCGCCTTTCATGAAGTTTATCGGCAGAGAAGAAGAACTGTCACAATTCGAGGATCGTTACAGGTCCGGAAAGGCGGAATTCCTCATGGTATATGGAAGGAGACGGGTGGGTAAGACTTCATTTCTTTTGAAATTCGCTGAAAACAAGAAATCGATTTATCTTCTCGCCAGGGAGACGACGACCGAGGAAAATCTCAGGAGGTTTTCTGAAGTTGTGTCAATGTGCCTGAACGATTCTTTTCTAAGATCAAACCCATTTGCTTCATGGGATGCTTTTTTTTCCTATTTTGCTTCAACAAGAGAGAGGCTCGTTCTGATTATAGATGAGTACCCGTATCTGACTTCAGATAGAAGTCTTGCTTCTACGCTACAGGAACACTGGGACAGGAATCTGAGTGAGACGACTTTATTTCTCGTCCTGTGTGGTTCTTCTGTATCTGCCATGAGTAAATTGATGTCAAGGGAATCTCCGTTATATCTGAGAAGGACAGGGCAACTGGAAATCAGACCATTCTCCTTTCGGGAGGCGGTACTTTTCTTTCCTGCTTACAAGAATGTGGATAAGGCCATAGCCTACGCTTTGCTTGGTGGCATACCATCATATCTTTCTCAATTCGATGATCGCCTTTCCATACGCGAGAATTTACTCAAGGCGGTTCGCAGCGATTCCATATTGTACAATGACGCGGAATACATCCTGAGAGAAGACTTCAGGGAAGTCAGGAATTACTTCTCGCTGCTTGAAGCGATATCCTCGGGCCATTCAAAGCCGCATGATATAATGAACTACACGGGGCAGGACAAAGGCACTTTTTCAAAATACATTCATGTACTTACTCAACTCCACATCGTCAAGAGGGTCGCACCCTATGATTCAAAGAGAAAATTCGTTTACAGCATAGCTGATAATTACACCCGGTTCTGGTTCAGATATGTACAAAGAAACAGGGAAATGGCAGAGGCTGGCAAGACAAAGGAACTCGTTGATTTGATATTGAGGGACTTACCGAATTACATGGGCAAGGCTTTCGAAGGAATCGTCTCAGAGTATGCGACTTCGACCATCTGCCAGAATCCAAAGCCCTGGTGGCACAAAGGTGTGGAGATTGATCTGGTTTGCTGGGACGGGAACGTCACCATACTGGCCGAGGTCAAGTGGTCCGATCTTTCCGAGGGAGACGTAATGAAACTCATTGGAGAGCTAGATGCCAAGTCAACCTTTGTTCAAGGCAGAAAGAAGTTTCTGATATTCTGCAGGACTTCAAGCTCCAAGACAGCTGTGACTCTTGACGATATGATGTCGGCTTAGTTAAGCTCCATTGGTTAGCAACCCTTTGAGAAGCCCCTTCAGCTGCACAGTCTTTTCGTAGCAGCATGCTGTTTCCAAAAGTGGTAAAGTGTTGCGCGCGCTGAATTGTAAGTGCCGGTCCAGAATTTACCAATTTCTCATGGCGTTCTTGGTAAGAATTGAAACGGCATTTCCAGAGCTTACAATGGTATTGCGTGCAACTCGCAACCGGTCCATAATTGCCATCATGCATAATTATCTGCCCGGGAACAGAGTGTCATAATACGTTCACTATGCATGTGAGCTTTTCCGCGTCAGCACCTCAGAACTTGCAATCCAGTGCAGTTTCATATCATCGGTTACAAGCTCGTAACCTGCTTCAATTGCAGATATGAGATAAGATGGATAATTGACTGTCAGGTCCTCTTCTGAGGACAAACGTAATATAGAATCATCAGATTTTAATTTCGAGATGACAGGCGCTGCTTTTTTATTTCCTAATTTTATCTGATTTGTTGTAAAGTTTGCGTTCTATGTCTGAAAGATCCATGAGGATCACATCTCCAGCTGACTCGGGCAGGACCCCTATGAATCCGCTTCTGGAAAACACCGCGTACGTATATTTTTTTCCAGGATGTTGCTTTTTCAGTGTTTCTGACTTTGTCCTTAAGGCTTCAACCACACTTATCCGTACTGGACTGTTTGTCCACTTGCATTCGGCAAAAAGCAATTCTCCACGTCTTTCGGAGTGTGCGACGATATCTATCTCCTCAACATCCCTGCCTTTTTTTCCGGACCCATTCTTACCCCACCATCTGGAAACAGTGCCAAATGATCTGCCCAATATTCCTTCCGTTATGAGTTCCTTCATGAGGTTCTCAAACTGCTCACCAGCAAAAGTGGGAAAATCATCCGTTATGCTCTCAAGAACACCTTCAATGCGAGAACTCTCAATTTCACTCTTATGCGGCAAGACGTACCTGAACCAGAACTTCAGATACTGATCGGATATCCAGTATAGCCTTCTCTTAAATTTCTCAGAAGCCCCGAATGGTTTTTCAGGTATTATCAGGTCAAGTGACATGAGGACATCAAGATACTTGGACACCATGCTCTTGTCCAGGCCAGAATAGGCACATATCTCTCCCAATGTATGATTTCCGTAAGAAATGGATCTGAGAATCAGCATGTAATTCCTTGGTTCCCTGAATTCAGTCCTAAGGAGAAATTCCGCCTCTTCATAGAGTGATGCTCCTCTTGAAAGCATGTTTCTTGATACATTTTCCCAGAATCCTACATCCGGATCAAGTTTCAGGAGGTATTCCGGTATGCCGCCAAATACAAAGTATGTCCGGCATAGATCTTCAAATCCATAATCTACAAATTCGGCCAGGTGCCTGAACTTCAGATGGTTCAGACGCAATTGACCGGTTCTTCTACCGTAAAGAGGACTTCTATACGAAAGCACTTCATTTTCCATTATGCTGATTGATGAGCCTGAAAGAATCAGCATCACGTTCATTTGCCTCAGTATTGTGTCATATATTTCCTGAAATACTGACGGGATCGCCCTGTTAGCCTCTATCAGATATGGGAATTCATCTATGGCAATTATGATCTTTGATTTGTTTGCTCTCGCTTGAAATGAACCGCTGGAAGCCAGAACAGTAAAAAAGGAGTGCCAGTCATCAAAGCCCGCCTTAAGAATGCTGTCATCTTCCAGGAATTTTGAGATAATCGCCTTGAAGCTGTTTATGTTTTCCCTGTCTCCCTCTGCAGTTGCAAGAAAATAAACGCCCGTGTCGCCAATGAACTTACTGATCAATTCAGTTTTTCCAACCCTTCTCCTCCCGTAAAGAATGAATAATGAAGCACCTTTGGCAGAGCATGCATCTTCCAGGATCTTCATTTCTTCAGTCCTGTTTACAAATTTTTGTTGAAACATAAGTATTATACTTTAGTCACAACAAATATTTATACATATCCGACCTTACTTCAGTGAGCTGATAATCCAAAACGTATTCGCCTAAGACTTTAATCAAA
>JAJZKL010000206.1 GCA_021804185.1 Thermoplasmata archaeon
GACTGTAAAGAAAAGCAGCAAACCGGCCAAACAGAAATCCAAGACTGGCAAAAATGTACAGACCGTTGAGACGGTCGTGGAGGTCAAGACTGTTGGTGACATTCCACCAATGCTTGAAGCTCGAAAGTTGCTGGGTGAAGAGCATCTGGAAAAAGCCGCCTCAGTTACCTATCAGGCTGCAAGGGATGATTACTGCAGATACTTTTCACGGCCCAGATCAACCAGTTCAGGTGAAAGGGACTTCATAATCAGGGAGATCAAGGACCTGAAGGGTTCTATTGGTACTGGAGCTCTTGTTGACGGTTTTTCCATGCATGAAGCCCTGGATGGCATTACCCCAACCAGTGACATGGAGAAGGAGAGGCTTAATGCACTGAAAAGAATCGTAACATATTTCCTGAATTATTATGAGCCAGCCAGGTTCGCAAAGTCTGTCCAGTTCTCCGGCGATGAGATGCTTGATAAGTTTGAGGGGATTTATAATTATATGGATATAATGAAACTGTATTTCGCAGATGCAATGCGGGAGTGATGAATGGTTAGCGGGACTTACATAGGCTCAACCCTTCTCTCATTGATAGAAGGTTTTCCAGGCAGGATAGAATCAAACCCACTCATGTTGTTGAGTTTTGTCATCCCCATCCTGGTAATATGGATCTCATCACTTGCCATCAGGGGTTTTGCAAGACGGACAAAAATAGATGCTCCACCAACTTTAGAACAGAAAAGGGAAAAGTTTGTGATTCCAAAGGATTTCTTCACAGGGGAGGCTGATCATGTCAGGAGCATGGATATTGAACACTTTCTCGTGCCGATTAAACATGATTTTGAGGTTCTCAAAGGATACCCTGAATATTTCGAGTCTCTGGAAAGAAGGTACAGCAAGTTCTCTCGCATGGCAGAAAGCAGCAGGCCAAAAAAGAAGAAAAGAGGGGAAGAGGGGAAGATGAAAACTTTCAATGAAATGCTGAATTTATACAACAGGCTCAGAAGATCAAGATTTGAAACCATTGAATTTGAGGAGGAAGAAAGCTGATATGACAGAGGAATACAGTGATGGAGAGGTAGTTGAACTCAGGAATACAATCAGAAAGATAGAACAGAGAATAGGCAGGAAGGTTATAGGGTCTGAACCTATTGTGAGGTTCCTTTTCATTTCACTGATTAGCAGAAACCATATGTTACTGGAGGGAGTCCCCGGTCTTGCCAAGACAATGCTTGCCAGTGAGTTTTCTAGAAATTTGAACATGGATTTCAAAAGAATCCAGTTCACCCCGGATATGCTGCCAAGCGATATCACCGGAAGCATTGTGTTCAATCTGGAGCAGAGGAAGCTGGAATTCAGGAAGGGTCCCATATTTGCCAACGTACTTCTTGCGGATGAAATAAACAGAACACCAGCAAAGGTACAGTCTGCACTACTGGAGGGGATGGAGGAAATGAAGGTGTCTGTTGGAGGTGAGGATTATCCTCTCCCGGAGCCCTTCCTGGTCATCGCCACACAGAACCCTATTGAACAGGAGGGAACATTCCCTCTGGCAGAGGCGCTGATGGACAGGTTTCTGTTCCGATACATCCTGACTTACCCATCCAGGGAGCAGGAAATGGGAATACTGAGATCAATAAGCATAGATCAGGACGATGATGAGTTTCTTATCGACTCTAACAAGATAATTGCACTGAGGAAGGAGGCCAGACAGGTTTACGCAAGTGAGGAGATAATAACCTACATCGTGGACATAATAAGGCAGACAAGAACCAATGATCTGGTTTTGGTAGGGGCAAGCCCGAGAACATCAGCCAAATATCTCATGGCAGCTAAGGTGAACGCATTGCTCAACGGCCGTGACTATGTCATTCCGGAAGATGTTAGGTTTCTTTCACAGGCTCTCCTGAACCACAGGCTCATTCTGAGGCCTGAAGCGCTTCTTGAAAGTGGCGGTGATGGGTACAGCACATCCAACAGGATAATAGAGAGAATAGTTAACTCAGTTGTGTCTCCAAGATGATAAAGAAGTCAGGGCTGGCCCTCCTTGGGGTAATGTCTTACGGGATAGTTGAATCTATTATATTCGGCTATGATTATTTCATAGTGTTCTCATTCATACTGTTCTTCATAATCTGCTCTGACATAATACTGTTTAATAAGTACACAAGCCCTGCACTTGAAAATATCCGCGTGGAACGGAGAATGGAAAATGACTTCACAAGAAAGTATCTTGAGAAGCAGGTAACCCTAAATTTCTACAACCCAAACAGGAACCTTGTGAAATTCCACTATTATGACACGCTATCTGACAACTTCAGCTCATCTGGGGAATTCGAAGGTGAGATTGCACTGAAACCAGGAGAGACAAAGAGTGTGACTTACACTTTCAAATGCCTGTCAATCGGAAAGTTCGAAATAGGGCCCCTTCGCCTTTACACTGAAGATCCTATGAAACTCTGTCTTGAGAATGTTGCAATAGAGAAGGCCAGCACCATAAAGGTAGGGCCATCCATGTCTGATGTTTTCACGCAGAGGAGCGAACGTCTTAGCAATTTCTTATTCACTGTAGGGATACATTTCTCAAGGAAGAGCGGCCAGGGATACGACTTCTATGGAATAAGGCAGTACGTTGAGTCCGATGACTTCAGATACGTCGCATGGAACCGTTATGGAGCAATCGACGGTGAGGATCTGTACATAAAGCAGATGGAGGAGGAGAGGCAGATTGATGTATATTTCGTTCTGGATTACAGCACTGGTGTAAATACAGGATACAACGGAATGAGAATGTACGACAGGATGGTTTCAGCAGTCATCAATGCATCTTACTCTATTCTGAAGAATCGCGACGGAATAGGATTTCAGATAATTTCATCCGAAATCGATGAGTTCATTCCGGCAAAAAAATCTGAAGATCCCATTAAGAGCCTGGAAAAGAAAGTGGCCGAGCTGAGACCATCCGGCGAATTCCACATTAGTGATGCGCTAAGGAAGATAAGGCAGAATTTCAAGAAGAATGCAGTTGTATTCATAGTATCCCCATTCTCCTATCCTGAATCATTCATGGCATCTAGCAGATCTCAATTCAATACCGGTCATCCCACTTATCTTTTCATTCCGGACAGGTATGATTTTGAGCCACAGCCTGAAACCGATGTCGGGAAAAAACTTCTCATGAGCCTTGAAATCAAGCACAGGAGGAATCTCAAGGCTGTTACTTCATTCTTCAACGGCGTTGGAATCAAATCGATCGTTGCACGGGACAGGGAATTGATAGCAAGGATACTTGCTGAATACAGGTATGCGAGAACACTGAACCTGGGGAGCTGATCATGAACATCACAAAATATATCCTTAACACTATGGTACTTCTGCCTTCCATCGTTCTGCTCTTTTATGTTCTTCCGGAACTTGTCCAAGTAATTTATGTTGTTCCATTTGCAGTTATAACTGCCCTTCCTGTGATAAAGAGGTTCCTACCGCAGAAACATCAGGAAGATGTTTACCTGCTAACCATCCTGGTAATTGCAATTCTAGTGGTTGTTTCATTGCTCCTTGAACTTGGATTATTGCCTGACACATCATTTGTCCGTTTATTCAGAATACCACTGGATACTCAGACATTCATAACGCTTTTCCTCTCAATTTCCTCAGTTTCGGTAATTGAGGGTATTCTGGCGAAAAATGTCAACAGGGCTGTATCTGCATTATTTGTATCAATTCTGCCTCTTCTGGACCAGGTATTCACAGTATTCCTTGTAACGCAGGGGCTTTCTTACTTCTCTGCGCTGTCAGAGGCATATTCATATCAGTTTATTTCCATTCTTGCCCTTATATTTACAGGTTCAAGGAGC
>JAJZKL010000207.1 GCA_021804185.1 Thermoplasmata archaeon
GGCATTATTGCAGCACAGAGCATCGGAGAGCCAGGAACCCAGATGACCATGAGGACTTTCCACTTCGCAGGTGTCAGGGAAATGAACGTTACTCTGGGCCTACCAAGACTCATAGAGATTGTAGATGCAAGGAGGATACCCAGTACGCCATCAATGACAATTTACATGAAGCCGGAGCTGGAGAAATCTGAAGAGGCCGTCCTGAACCTTGTGAAGGAACTTGAAAACACTACCATCATAGATGTTGCTGACATAGTTACGGATATTGAACAGATGACTCTTTCAATCGTGCCCACCGCCAGAAAGATGAATGAAAGGCTGGTAAAGCATTCCGATATCAGTGAGGCTCTGGCAAAGGTGAAAGGAATCACTGTGATGCACGACGAGGAAGGCAAGGAGATAATATTGAAGCCACAGCAGGAGTCTTTCAAGAGGCTTTATCAACTTCAGGAGCAGATCAAGGTTCTCACCATAAAGGGTATTCCAGGAATAAAGAGGGCAATAACAAGGAAGGACCCCTCAACTGAGGCTTTTATCATATATACACAGGGGTCAAATCTGAAGGAGGTTCTGGAAGTGGATCAGGTCGATTCGACTCGAACATTCACCAACGACATCATAGAGATTGCCAATGTCCTGGGGATTGAAGCAGCAAGGAATGCCATCTTCAATGAATCCGAGAGGACTCTCAGCGAACAGGGGCTTGAGGTGGATCAGAGGCATCTGATGCTGGTGGCAGACATGATGACTTTTGGCGGCAACGTAAGGGCTGTTGGAAGACAGGGTATCTCTGGAAGGAAGAGCAGCGTTCTGGCAAGGGCAGCATTTGAAATCACCACGAAGCACCTGCTGAGGGCCGGCTTACTCGGAGAGATCGATCCTCTTACTGGAGTTGCGGAAAATATAATTGTAGGGCAGCCAATTACCTTAGGTACGGGTGCTGTTAACCTGGTCTACAAATTCAACAGGAAATGAGGCACTCGCTCAATGGAATGGTATTAAGGCGGTAATGCTCAGATGAAAGAGATCACCATAGACAACAAAATAATGGGTTACATAACCCTATTTGAAAAGGTTTCCCACGTGGAAGTAAAGGAGTGCTCGGAAAACGAGGATATGATACTTTTCATTGTGGGGGAACGCAAACTCCAGGATCTATTCAGAAAGAACGAGAATGCCCTGGCTACCATAAGGGAAAGAACCAACAAACATGTTTTGGTGGCAGAGCAATCCAGAGACCTGATAACCTTTGTTAGAAATATTTTCCACAGGTTTGGTGTAAGGGAAATTATTGTCACATGGAGAGAGGGAAGTACTGATGTCCTTGTGGGTGTAAATCAGAATGATGTTGGAAAGGCCATCGGAAAGGAGGGCAGAAACATAAAGCTCTTCCGGGAGGCCATTGCAAGGGCATTTAATGTTAGAAGTGTCAACATAAAGCAGTAACTCTGGACCCTAAAACAATAAAATATATATTTTCTTAAAAAGTATAAGAATATTTATATATCTAAAAGTCGTCCAACTTTTTACTGATTGATAATGACAGACGCACATGTAAGTGGAACTGGGCAATCTTTGGAGACAAACAAACTGAAGCGTGGAATGCGCCTGCGGGACCTCTATTTTGCCGGTCTCACAGCAGTTATAGGCTCCGGATGGCTCTTCGGAAGTTATGAGACCGCCAGTGCAGCGGGGCCTGCCTCTATCCTTTCATGGATAATAGGTGGTATATTTATCCTTATAATAGCTCTGGCCTGGTCAGAAATCTCGACATCAGTACCTATTGCAGGAGGTGCAGCAAGATACGCTAATTTTACTCATGGGGGTATAGCTGCATCAATAATTGCATGGAGTACAATTCTCACATACATTGCAGTTCCGGCAGTAGAAGCGGTGGCTGTTGTTCAGATACTTCAGGGCGCCATTGGTTTTTATGCACCTGCAAGTACACTGGTTCTTGTAAACTCCTCAGGAATACCTTCCTATTATGGAGTCATAGTGGCAGCCGCGTTTTCGGTGGCATTCTTCTATGTGAATTTCATAGGGCTTAAGGGTCTGATCAAGACGAACTTTGGGATGACCATCTGGAAGCTTGTCATTCCCCCAATCGCTGTTATCCTGCTTCTAATATTCGGATTGCAGCACGGCTTTGGTGTAAACTTCACCTCAGGCGGAAAAGGTTTTGCAGGCTTTGCACCGTACGGAATTGATCCTGTTTTCAGTGCTCTTCCCACCACTGGTGTTGTGTTTGCATTCCTCGGATTCAGGCAGCCGGTTGAAATGGCAGCTGAAGCCAAATCACCAGGTTCAGATATATGGAAGGCACTTGTGGCTGTGGTTTTGACTGGAATAGGCGTATACACCCTTCTGGAGGTTGCATTCATAGGGTCAATTAACTTCAACTCGTCCACCTTCGGTACCAGTGGCCTGGCCGCATACACATGGTCTGGTTTATCCACATCGCTCCCCATGTACACTTTTCCATTCTTTTACGAAGGAGTGGGGCTCGGACTTGGTGCTCTGGGAGTGGTTCTGGTCATCGATGGAGTAGTAAGCCCAACCGGTACACTGAGCCAGTATATGGGTTCAACCTCACGTGTCCTGTACGGAACAGCAAAAGAAGGGTACCTTTCATCCGGGTTCTTTAAGGTCAGTCCCAAATCGAGAATACCCACTCTTGGACTGGTGACCACATTCATCGTGACAATAATACTGCTGGTTGCTGCTGCTGTGGGTTATCTTGTTTCGACCATTGGTGGAGCATGGTCAGCTTTGACCTCCATTGTTACAACAACTGGAGTTTTCTCATATATAATCGGGCCGGTCGCTCTTGTAGCTTTCAGAAAATCCCATCCGAATCTGAAGAGGCCATTCCTCCTGAGAGGGCACAGTGTGATCGGTATCCTTGCTTTCATAATATCTGGGCTCCTGATCTACTGGGGCGCAGGCGGTCTGGACTCATCTACCGATCCATATGGTGGGTATATCCTGATCGTTATAATTCTCATAGGATTCATACTCTACGGATATGCAAAGGACAGAAACTTTGCAAAGGATCTGAAATCCGGATTGTGGGTCATAGTCCTCCTGCTGTTCAACCTGGTTCTGTTGACATTTGGAGAATTTACGCCATTCCACAGCCTTGCAAATTCCCTTGTGATTCCGGGACATGCTGCCATACCAGTGGACTGGTTCATCGACATAGTAGCTTCCATAATATTCTACATCTGGGCAGTAAAAACGGCATTCCCCGACGATGAGATCAGGAAAGCAATTGACAACAGTATCGCCCTGACAGAGGGAACAGATTAAACACCATATTTTACATTTTTTTCTTTTTTTTTAAATTCTGTCACCATATTTATTAACGTTTATCCCATAACATCGGGCTAAATGGAAGATGATGTAGATTTTAATGATACTCCGTCAGAGGAAGAGGGCTACGGAGAAGGTGTACGAGTCATACTGCCGAACAAGAGGAGAGGAGAGATGTTCGGAATTGTTGAAAAGCTTGCAGGAGCATCACATCTGAACGTAATGTGTGAGGATGGGTTCACACGAAACTCCCGTATACCTGGTAAGATGAAGAAAAGGATGTGGATAAGAGAGGGTGATCTGGTCATTGTGAAACCGTGGCAGTTTCAGAGTGAGAAGGCAGATGTTGTTTACAGATACACAAAAACACAGGCATCATATCTCAGCAGAAGCAAACTTTTGCCAGAGGTTATAAACATATTCAAGTAATGGGAATTCCCCAATCATTATTTACGGGTCTGTTATAATAAAGGTATAGATGGAAGATCTTTCTGCTCTCGAAAAGCTTCTAAAATCCGGGGAATTT
>JAJZKL010000208.1 GCA_021804185.1 Thermoplasmata archaeon
AGCAATGTAAATAGGTGTTTCATTCCATGACAAATGCCAGTTTACTATCTTATCTTATGAAAAATTGTTCAACTGAAAGATAGCCTGTGAAGGTTTCCGATTTATAACCGACTTAGAGAGTTGAGAGAGTCAAGCCAAAGGACCAACGTGCAGAAAATATAGGGACATTATGGGCATCGTTTACAGCAGGGCTGATCTTTACCCCACTCGTATGCCAGGTTGCGAATTTCATTTACCTATGAACGGGATTTAGGGTCCGACTTACTTCTGCAAGCAATTACGACTAATTTGTCCAATGATTATGATTCTGCAATGTGTTTTCAATTCATGAGCTAAAAGAGTTTAAAAAAATTTGATTTGTGGGTCGTGGAAGGTGTCTTTCTCAACCTTTCAACTTCTGTCTAATTGGCGTTAAAAGAAGTTCTAAGATATTTTCAGTCTGTCAGAGTACCCGCTTGTCGTATTCCAGACAACAAAAAGGGATTGCGCATAAAATCAGTAATAATAAATGAATAAGAGGGGAATTCTGCATATTCCTGTTTGAAAATATGATATTTGTCTCCAGTTTCCCCCAGATTAGCAAATTTTCCTCTCATACTTCAGGAAAAACCACTTGAGAAATATGCTCTCGTCATTTTGCAATATAGACTTCTTAAGAGCACTTTCGTAGCGTTTCCTTTCATTGAATTCTACGTCAAGGATAGGATATCCATGCATTTGCAGGAGATAGTTCATGGAAAGCCTTGCTATTATGTCATTCTCCTCAATGAATGGTTTATCCCTGATCAATTTCCTATGTATCAAGGCTGCAAGCATTGTATTCTCCACTTTCTCAGAATTCTCATCGTAATAAGAATCAATTTCCCTTGCAACAGGGATACTATCCTTTGTCATCCCCGCTATGGATGGCTGGCTTTCACGAAATAGCTTCCAGTGCCAGTCCACAATAAGGCCAAAGGAAAACTCCTGAGTACACTTGTAGTTATCTCTGGCAATTTCGTAATGGGCCTTGGCTTCTTTGATCTCTCTCGGAGTCCTCCATCTTGGCACCTTTGACTCTTCAATAAGCCTCTTCAATTCCAGCATTGTTATTTTCGAGCCGGAAATCATAAGGGAATTTGCTGTGAATGAAAGTGCACTGTTATGCTGCATATTCTCTAACTGCACACTTGAAAGCCCATTTTTCAGTGATTCCACTTTCTCTTTTGCCCGTTCTGACACAGCTGCCCATCGTGAACTGTTTATTTCAAATAGAAATTGCTTCTTGAGGTCATCCACGTTTTCAGGGATTGCCTTTCCAAGGTACTTTGAATACTTCCTGACGCGGCCGTTTATCTTTACTGGGTGCTCAAGGTAAAAATAGGTTCTGCCTTCCTGGTCAAGCCTCCTTATGGTTACCAAAATTGTTCCCCGCGCCCTGTCCTGAGGAAATAGCTCATTAGTCTTGCCCGGGCACACCCGCATCATTAATGCGATCAAGTTCCAGCAATGTGTTGAGTGTCAATCCTTCGCTGTACCCAGAAACATAGATCTTCTGGAGTAGTTCCCTGAGCTTTTCCCTTCCATATCTTGTCTCAATCTCATCAAGTTCAATACCCCTCCTGTCCCGTATCATTACAACAATGTCCTGAAAGAGTTGTGCACGGAAATTGCCAAGTGAAAGTTTCTTTGCCCGGGACATAAAAGAGGAATCCCCTTCAAGGTGTACTGTGGAGAACTTCACCTTCCTGATGCCATTGAAGAAATAGAACTGGTTCTCGGCATAGGTTGCAACTGAAGTGTTCAGCAACGCTTCCGGGAGTTGAGCCAATGGTATCTTTTCCTCACCAACCTGGTAGAATTCATCTTCCATTGCATGGTCAAGCATGGCCCTGAAAATGGATATCAGCTTACCGAAATCCTCATCCCTGCAGAGGAACAGGATTGGCTTTCCCATGTAATCCCTCAATTTCTTTGCTATCCTGTGGGCCACCATGAGGTCGGAATCCTCCACCTCGCAGTATATTTTCTTCCCATTATGTTCAATGAGGATATCCGGGATCAGTCCGGAAATATTGGGCTCCACAGTCTGCTTCACATTCCTGGATTCAAGGAAATCCGCAAAAAGGAAGATCATACGGTTGTGAAGGGTTTTTGTCTCATGCGGTAAGATCCCATCAGGCTCGCTGTAGCCAATCCTGGTTATTATCGATGCTTTGATTTCCGCAACTTTTGCAACATCCAATAAAATGTCCACAGGCGGTGGCCTCAGAGTAACTGGGCCATATTTCCCTGATCTAATGTCAGTTCCATCTCCAGAGGAGACATTGCTGCAGGTGACAGTTACATCATGCCTTGCCTGGTTGACAAGAGTATCTATTACGACCCTCTTCCTGGAAATTTCGGTCAAATTGTCTGCAATCTGCTCCGCATCATTTTCGGAGGTGTTGAAGCAGGCATAGTTGTGGAGGCTGGAAAAGAGCATATCCCTGAACTCATCTGATAGCGTGCCCAGTGACTGGTATGCCAGTATAAGGACAACCCCGTACTTCCTTCCCTGTGAGATGAGTATGCTGAGGATGGACTCCGGCACAAGGTGTGCCTCGTCAATTATGATGTATGTCCTGTCCTTTGAAGGCCCCCTGTTCAGCAGAACACTCCATATCCTCGCAAGGAGCAGGCAGGCAATGATGCTTGCCGAGGTTGCCCCAATTTCCCCGATGTTAAGTTCAGGGATAATCAGGTGGTTTCCGGCAAGGAGGCATTGATCCAAGTCCACACTGTCTTCATCAGGGGCAGAGATAACTCTCCTTATGAGGGGATTGCCCACTAGAGGCAGGAGCTTGTTCACTGAACTCATGACGAAATCACCCCAGTTTCTCGTGATATTAGCTGAATTAAGGGCGTTCCTTATGGGCGCATGCTCCTGTACAGGGAAATAGGAAAGGAGCCGTTTCTGGTCGGTAAGGATTTCTGTGAATTTTTCCAGTGTAAGGCCCTTCTCCCTCAGCATGAGGCTAACCATGACCTGGGAGAAGATCAGGTTGATCCTGGGACCCCAGGTTCCATTCGAGACTATTTCATTGGATGAGAATGCCTGCACCAGCCAATCCCCGACGCGGAATGCATTTTCTTCTCCTCCAGATGTCTGAAGGACATTGATTCCAGTGTATTTCCCTTCCGAGCCGGGGTAATCATGGCCACTCAGGATAACGGGTTCTTTATTTGATTCAGAAAGGAATGAATCTCCGGTAAGGCCGTGAGGATCAACCAGGACTATGTTACCTTTTCCCTGATCCAGCTGCCCTAAAATATGGAGGAGATAGTTGGATTTCCCGGATCCTGTCTTACCGATTATAAGCCCGTGTGAGTCCAGATTCATTAGCCATGGTTTGGGGGGAAATGGGGGATATGAAACATTCTCTCTAAGACCGATATATTTCCGGTACATCTCACGGGTCATCGAACACAAAATGTAAAATTTATTCCTATTTTGAAAACTAGAATATAAGATGTGATTATTTTTAAAAAGGTTTATTGAATCTAATCATTGTTTGTAAAAATTCTGATAATATTTTTTTATATTAATGACTGCCTGACCAAATAAATTAAAACACTATGATTATACAAAGTCTGAATTTCGGGATGCTGAAGGTATTGGACCTAATGATCCGAGCCATCACAGAACTGGAACACCATGATAATAATATTATAGAGAAGAACAGATACATAAAGAGCATGCGAAAAGTGATTTTCCGGATCATGGAGGTCTCTTCATGAAATCCAAATATTCAGCTGAAGAGAAGCTCCAGATATCCTTGAGATCTCCCTGAGAGGCATATGATCTTTCAGATCTTCAA
>JAJZKL010000209.1 GCA_021804185.1 Thermoplasmata archaeon
AAAAACAATATTTATTGGTGCAAATGCAGTGGATTATTCCGGATATCCTGACTGCAGGCCGAAGTTCTTCAATTCAATGGAAAATACCATAAATCTTGGAACAAAGCTCGGGCAGGACTCACGCTTAAGAATTGCTGTTCCTCTCCAGTACCTTACAAAAGGAGAGATAATATCCTTGGGAATGAGGCTCAAAGTGCCTTATGAACTGACACATTCCTGTTACAACGGCGAAGAGGAAGCATGTGGTGAGTGTGATTCATGCCTTCTGAGACTGAAGGGTTTCATGGATTCAGGATTCAGGGACCCCGTAAAATATAGAAAATATCCTGGTTTTTATGAAAAATATCTTGGTAAATCAGTTCTTTGAAAAGAACTGATCCACGAGTTTACAGCTGTTCTTGACTGACTGTACTGTCTTTTCCCAAAGGGCAAGTTCATCCTTGTTGAAATCCATCTCGTATATTTTTTCAACACCGTCCTTGCCAATCTTTATGGGCACGCCTATGAAAATGCCTGAAGCATTGTAATGCTTTCCCGTAGACCCTTCCAGGTAGGCTGCGCATGGAATGACCCTCTTCCTGTCTCTTATGATTGATTCAACCATTGCTGTGATTGAAATCCCGGGCGCATAATAGGCACTTCCAGTCTTGAGATAGTTGACAATCTCCCCGCCCCCGAATCTTGTCCTCTTGATGATCTCGTCGATCTTGTCTTTGCTCATCAGGTTGGATATAGGTATTCCTGAGACGCTTGAGTATCTTACAAATGGAACCATATCGTCCCCATGGCCGCCAATCACGAAAGCGTTCACGTCTTCTACTGCAACCCCAAGTTCCTGTGCTATGAAGTACCTGAACCTTGAGCTGTCCAGTGATCCACCAAGTCCTATTATCCTGTCAGGGCTTATTCCAGTAGACTTCTGAAGGGCATAAGCCATTATGTCAGCAGGGTTTGAAACCACAACTATAACTGAATTTGGGCTGTATTTTTTTATATTTCTCCCGACATCCGATATAATCTCTATGTTCTTGTTCAGAAGATCGTCCCTGCTCATTCCGGGTTTTCTGGCGAGCCCGGCAGTAACCACGATAACGTCAGAATCTGCCATATTCTTGTATGCTTCGGGATTTGTTGTCGTGAAACCTTTTACTTCCACTGAGGTTCTCCAGTGCGGTGTTCCCTCAGCAATATCCAGAGCCTTTCCTTCGGGTACCCCGTCCACTACATCGAACAGGTAAATATCCCCAAGTTCCCGTGCTGCGAGAAACTGGGCCACTGTAGCTCCAACATTGCCAGCACCTATTACAGATATTTTGTTTCTTCTCATGGTTGTTGATTGCATACCTAAACTTAAATTTGTTTCCGAAATGTTAACAATCCAGAAAAGAATCGTGAAAACCGGTCTCCTATGAATTGAGTATTTTTCACTATTTAAAGGGTGAAATAAAGGAAATAAAATTAAGTGCACAAACACTTAAATCTAACCTAGTCTATTCTCATGCGTTCATGCTGATTATTAACTGGCAAAGTTAAAATAATTAATTGGCGTCGTATTGTGGTTGAGATGATCCTGGTATATGATAAAGGAGGAAAACATGGGGAAATATGCAACACCCTCATGAATCCCACCGGTGTGGAGTATAAACTAATACTCGACTTTACAGAATCAGTACTGGAGAAAGAGAAACCAACCTCTGTCATGATTTATGTCGACGGGAAGCTTGAGAAACCTGTTGAAGAACTTCTTCTGAAGGAAAGAAGGGATTACCTCCTGATTCTCCTGATGGAAAAGGATATAGAGATTAATGAGAAAATAAGGTACAGCAGCGAAATTGTCTTCCTGGACCTCCTGGACATGAACGAATCCAGAAAGAGGCTCAGGAAAGCCCTCACATCACATATTGTCAGAAAACTGAAAACTATTAATGATTTTACTATTTATCTTGCTAAAAATGGCATATACCCTGGAACAATCTTTTTTACAAAACCTGAAAACACCCAGGCTTTCATGTCACTCCTTTTATCGGTTAACATAGACAGAAAGAAGCTTCTTATTGCTTCCAGGTTCAATTTCGCACTGGAAATGCCAGAAATCTTCAATGATGATAATTTTGTATGGGTCACTGATTCAATAGGCGCACAGAGAAACCGGCCAGTTAACCTGTCTTTCATTTCAGACACGATAGTGAAGAGGATGCTGGAAGGAAGAAGTTCCGTTGTATTTGTGGATGTATTTGATCTTCTCATTGTATATCACGAGTTCTTTGAGGTGGCAAGGGCCTTTGAGCAGATAAAAAGCGCAGCAATAGAGAAAAATTCTTATCTGATACTTGTTTTTTCGGACAACGCAATGGACAGCATCCAGTTCGGGCAAATCACGAGGTTCTGCCAGGAATGGCAGCCTGAAAGTATAGAAGATCTTGAGTTAAGAGGTTAGGTGGAAATGGAAAACGAGAGCCTGTTTGGCAAGATAAATGAGTTTTTTTCCCAGAGCAGGGGAAGATCTCTAATTGTCAAGGGAAAACCCGGAGCAGGTAAAACCACATTTGCACTGGAATTTCTGGAGAGTGTCAGGGAGAACTCCCCTGTTTCATACCTTTCATCCAGGTCTTCGGACGCCTCTCTATACGAGACATTCAAATGGCTGGAAAGCGTTTCCATAAAAACTGAGGATGCTGCCACCAGCGAACTGGTCAATGTCAATACAGAATCCCTATCAAAGCTTGAGCGAATGATTGAAGAAGGCAAAATGAGCACCTCAATTGAGGGAAACCTCGTCCTGAACATACAGGACCTTTTACCGGAGATCAAGTTAATCTATAATTTTGTTGACAAGAATTTTAACGGTAACCCTATCATAGTCATAGATTCAATTGATGCCATTGCTGAAAAGTACGATATGAATGAGAATGTGCTTTTTTCCCTGTTGAATACGGATCTTGTTGAAAAATCCGGTGCAAACCTCATTGTGATTATAGAGGCAAAGGAGAAGCCAAAACTGGAATATTTTGCAGATGGTGTAATATCAATGGATTATTACCTCAAGAATGATTTTCTTGTCAGAACTGCAACCATTGAAAAGCTCAGAGGAATATCAATTTCATCATCTCCAATTTATATCTATTCTCTTTATGCAGGCAGATTCCTGCCACTTGACCGGGGACCAGTGCTGTATCCCAACACGAAGGTAAAGATGCCGAAGGTTGAAAATACCGATCTCTTCCAGGTTCCACTTGGAAGTGCGGAACTGACAAAACTCAACCCAACCGGGGAGGACAGTGTTCCCCTGGGATCCTTGATAATACTTCACCGTGAGGATGAATCGACCGGAGTCAACGACCTGGTAAACCTCATGAAAAACAACATGATAAAAAATGCCATTTCCCAGAACCGGGGAGTCATAGATGTTACTTCCGGAAGTTATGAATCTTCAAGGGTTCTTACAGCCAGCCTCGAGACTGAGAACCTGAAGCATTACATAACAGCGGAGAAATCTAAAAAATCCAATTCATTTATCATAAACCTTGAAGGAAAAAGCATAGCGGAAGATTTCCCAAATGAAGTAGTGGATTTCTTTCTTTCCAATTCTTCCAGACCAAACCTATACTTCTTTTCCTCAGATTTTCTCATAGCACTCTGGGAACTTACATCAACCATGGGTATGAAAACACAGGGTTACAGGTCCATAAAAAACCTTAGCATAGTCTCCATAGAAGAACTGCATTAGCCAATGGCACTACACTATTTCTGAAAGCTTCATAACAGGCCATCTGTCCGCATCATATTTTGGCGTTGCAGCATAGAGCCTCCTGTTTGAGGAATTTACCAGGACATA
>JAJZKL010000210.1 GCA_021804185.1 Thermoplasmata archaeon
GTCGCACCGTGTCACGATGTTACCGGCATGAAAGAGGCAGTCATGAGAATCACCAATGATGATGGATTTCGAAAGGAATTGGTTGAAAAAGGGATTGAGAGGAGCACATTATTCAGTCGGGAAAGTCAATTCAAGAGCCTATATAAAGCAATAAAGATGCTAGACTAGAGACATTTTCTAAAAACCCCTTCGGTTCCTGAGACATCCGGGCGTGACTGTTGATTCATGCGTATCCTGCCTGTGTGGATGACCAACTCTTGATAGCGGAACCTTTATTCATGCGTGTTTCATGTATATTATAATGTCCTCATTTAGAGATTTCAGCCTTCCCGAAGCATACAGACAGATCAGCGGCACCGACATTCTTGCCAGGATTGATCCCCTCGTGGATTGGAATTCACTGAAACCCATGGTATCCTCCCTCTTCCATAACGATACGGAGAGGGGAGGCCGTCCTAACTTTGACGAGATCACCATGATCAGGACACTGTTCATACAGGAACTGTACGGCCTGACGGACGAATCCACCGAGAAGGAGCTCTACGATCGCATCTCCTTCAGGCACTTCCTCAGATACCCGGAGAAGATGCCTGACGCCCGCACCATCTGGCTCTTCAGGGAGAGGCTGTCGTCATCGGGCATGGACATGAAACTGTGGGATGCCATCTGGAAACAGCTCGATGAGAAGGGCATAAAGATCAGGAAGGGGACCATCCAGGACGCTTCATACATCGAATCCGATCACGGAAAACATGGAAAAGGGAAACCGCCCGTCCCCGTGGATCCGGAACCGCCGGCCGGGATCATGAAACAGGCTGGCACCGGTAACACGGATGGAAAGAAGACACGCGCCCAGAAACGCCAGGAAAGGAGTGCAAAAGCAGAGCAGAAACTCATCAGGCGGGAGGGGAGAAGAGAAGCGAAGACCCGGCGGTCCAAGGACGGGACATTCGCCATGAAGGATGGAAAGACGCATTTCGGGTACAAGATACACAACTCCGTCGGTGTTGACATGCCCCTCATACAGAGATTCGTCGTCACCACAGCATCCCTGCATGATGCGAACATCGACCTGAGCACACCCGGCATCCCCTGTTACAGGGACAAGGGGTATCAGGGTGCACCCTGTCGCGGGATCAATGCAACCATGGATCGTGCCTCAAGGAATACACCACTGACCGTGGATCAGGCAAGGAGGAACCTCAGGATCACCAGGAAGCGGTCACCGGGTGAGAGGCCATACTCGATCATAAAGGGGAAATTCAACGGCGGCCATGTCTTCGTTACCATGGTGAGAAGGGTGCGTGTGAAGATGATGTTCAGGTGCCTCTGCTACAATCTCTTCACCCTGGTGAACCTGAATAAACGGGGGAGGCTAGCGGTAGCTCTCTAACATGAAGGAAAAGAGTGGAAAGAGATAGAAAAATTGGGGGAATCCTGAGGAAATCATTCCCATTTGCAGATAGACTGGTCAGGAAATCCGGGTTTTATCTCGCATCACCCCACACCAAAGGGGATTCTAGAAAACGTCTAGAGTTATTAAGTAGCATATTTTAAAACCGGATATTTTAATTGAACCAGACAGACTAATCGAATTTCCACGCCTTAATGAAGCATTCGAATTCCCTTATCGAGCGTTTAAATTTTGGAGTCATGTTGATATTCCTTTCAGGTTCATAAGACGAAATGCACTTAACTAGACCTTTATAAATTTCTCTAGGCCCAAAATTGATTGGTATGAATGTGATTCTCCTGTAATTCCCACACTGTTCCTTTATTTCATCCAACTCAGGAGCAACAATGGACATTTCAAAGGCCATGGAAATAGACAAAACACCAGAGAAACCTCCAGAGGACCTGTAAGGTAAAATGATTATATCGTTACTTGAAAATAATGGCATTATATCCAGCTCATCTATGTACCCTTCTATCCTACTAAAAAGTGGCCCATACAATTGAACCAAATTAGAATATTGGTCTCCTGAACCAAAAAAATTGTGCAAATTTATTCCTCCCGCGAGAGTCAGATCAAATCTCCACCCGCCTTCTCTGAGCAATTTAAGTGCCCGCAGACTGGTTTCTAGATCCTTCTGTGGTCCCCAAGAACCATAAAGCAGAATCCGTGGAGAATTACTGCTGCAACTTAATATATTTAGTTCAAGAGAATTGTTAAGGTGCAGTGTTGGCAAAGCGTCGAGAAACGGCATATCCAGATGATACACCTTTGAACTGGGGAATAATTCCTTTATATTCCTTACATATGAATTTAAAAGCATAGCCACTTGACAGTTGCTGAAAATTAGTCGTTCAAGTATTTTTAATGCAATAGATCGTATCTTATCGAAAAGTGAATTATACCCAAGTCTGGAAACGTCATTTAGGTATGGAGAATTGTGGTAAAGTACCATGGTCTTCCTCTTTAGAAAGATTTTGGAGAATAAAGGTATGAGTTCAAACAGCAGGTTAGAAAGAGTCGAACTCCCCTGTGAAGTTGGCATTGTGTTTACAATTATCAAATCATAATGGTTCTTTCGTATGTATGAATATATTTTTAGATAAGAAAGGGGCTCACTGTATGAGAATAACTCAATGATCCTGATCTTTTCTGAAAATTTGATTTTTCTGCCATCTCCGATATGAGTTATAATATCCAAGTCAGAAACATCTTTCAGTCTTTCCATTAAAATGGCCAATGATGTCCCTGCATGAAAAAGAATATTGCCATGTCCATATATGCTCGAAATAAGTGCAACTTTCATGGCAACACCAGTAGTAAAGGGTAGAATCTACAGTTTCCAAATAATCGCGCATACATACAAAAAGCAACTAGATAAATGGACATTGTTTTAATAACTTATCAGTAAAAATTTATCAGGTCCCTCATTTTAACAGCCAAGGCTCTTGTTTTCATCCCCTTTTTTGAATGAACGAGCCTCAATCCTATCATGGTAAAGAACATAAATAGTATCGTCTTGATACCAACAGGCAGTTTTGTTCCGTCCATATGAGTCCAGGTAATGCCCACTTCTGCAGGTATGATACCCATCAATTTCAGATGATAAGGAATCGCGATGTTGAATGTTCTGTCGTTTATGGTGATTCTTTTTACAAGCTCATTTGCAACTTCGCGATCAAACACCTTCAGACCACAGAAAACATCCTTTTCCCTTACCCCGAGTATGGCAAAAGCAAGGTAATGGTATATGCGTCCGCCTATTACATTGCGCAGATGCTCCCTTTTGAGTATCCTGGAACTCCTCAACCATCTCGAGCCAAAAACCACTGGGTTGGAATCAGTTACCATTGGGATGAGTCTTTTGACTTCGTAGAATGGTATTGCACCGTCTGCATCAACCACACAGATTGGATTGCCGGTTGCAGACTTAATTCCTTCGAAAACAGCACCTCCATGACCCAATCTCGTATCTGATTCCACCAGCTTCACGCGTTCCCCGTATCTCCGGACTACTTCTGGAGTCCCATCGTTTCCATCAAAAACAACCAGTATCTCAAATTCACCTTCCAGGTTATTAACTAATGAATCTAAGAAAGGACCAATACGTTTTTCTTCATTGTAAGCAGGTATGATGACTGAATATGTTCCTGACGGTTCGTTAGTCGTCTCAGTAATTTCCCGGGTTAATGCTTTATCCTGTTTGTCAGCTTTTTCAAAGGCTATAAATGCTGGCAAATAATCTAATTCCATGGTCAAGCATGATGTCATACTCGCAATAACAAAACTATTTTTCTGAACCAATGATACACATGACGTTTATTGTCATGGCAAGGCAAATTAATGTCTGCC
>JAJZKL010000211.1 GCA_021804185.1 Thermoplasmata archaeon
CCCCATCACCTGGAGCCGGGGCAGGAGAGGATTAAACTCTCCAACCAAATTTTTGTGAATAAGATTAAATAAAACAATATTCTACGAGATTGTGGAAAATACCTATTCGCAGATATACAAGAAACAGCATTATGGCCTTGTTGGCAGTCACTCAGCCGTAAAGGTTTGCCACTGGACCAAGAGCGAGCTGACCGGGGGCCGCGGCTGTTACAAGGGTGATTTTTACGGTATAAACTCGCACCAGTGTGTGCAGATGACCCCCGCACTTACATCATGTACTGAAAACTGTTCATTCTGCTGGAGATTTCAGGGATTCGACAGCATGAAGATAGCGGATGAGGATGATCCTGAAATGATCCTGGAGGAATCCATAGAGGCTCACAAGAAGCTGATATCAGGTTTTAAAGGAAACCCGAAGGTCACTGAGGAGAGATGGAGAGAGGCTGAAAACCCCAAACATATAGCCATTTCCCTTACAGGAGAGCCTACATTATACTCCAGGCTCGGAGAATTCATAGCACTTGCCAAGAAGAGAGGGATGTCAACATTCCTTGTAACTAACGGAACCCTTCCAATGGTATTGGAAAGGCTTGATCCGCTCCCCACTCAACTCTATGTTACTACTGCCGGACCGACAAAACAGATATTTTATGATCTTCTGAACCCATCCATCGGGAATGCCTGGGAGAATTTCAACAGGACACTGGAACTTCTGCCATCTTTGGATACAAGGAAAGTTATCCGCCATACTCTCGTCAATGGTGTGAACATGCCATTTCTGGATGAATATGCGAAGATGGATTCAACAGCCCAGCCTGATTTTATAGAGTCAAAAGGTTATGTTCACGTCGGGCAGAGCATCCAGAGGCTTGGAATAGAGAATATGCCGTCTCACGAACAGGTCAGGGAATTTTCCCTTCAGCTTGCAGAACGCCTCGGATATTCATTTCACAAGGAGAGATCTGATAGCAGGGTAACACTTCTTACAAAGAGAGACTCAGGCATTACAATAGATTTTAACAGTGTCTGAATTACCCTAAAGTTTTCCCGGGGCTAATAAAAATAAACATCTCTTTCCAATTCATTGTATGAAGAATTGCTGACCCGGAAAAAGGTTATAGCGCTTCACTCCATGACTGTATGAAAGAAATGGATTTTGCACTTACTGAGGACCAGGAGCTCCTTAAGAATTCAATTAAGGATTTTGCAGAAAGAGTAATTTCAAAAAATCTAGAAAAGATGATTTCCTCCAGAAGAATTCCTGATGAAATATTTTCTGAGTTCAGAAGAATGAACCTTTTTGGTGTCTCTGTGCCGCAGAAGTTTGGAGGTATGGGCGCCTCTCCAGTAGATATGGGTATAATAGGTGAGGAGATAGGACGTGCAGACCCCACTGCCTCAATATCTGTGCTCTATCTTGTACATAACTCCTGGAGCTACCTTATCTCCAGATATGGCACAGAACTCCTGAAGGCAAGCACTCTTCCAAAGATAGCGTCTGGTGATCTTATAACCGGGATAGCAACCACTGAGCCTTCCTGCGGGTCCGATATAGCTTCGATAAAAACCACAGCAACAAAGAAGGGAAATTCATACATAATAAATGGCGAAAAATCATTCATCAGCCTCGCCTTTGACATAAATGAGAGGGGCGGGGGATTCGTAACTTCAGCAAAGACAGACCCGTCAAAGGGAGCATCCGGCATATCACTTTTCTATGTCCCTTACAGTGACAGAATTGAAATTTCAAAGCTTGAGGAGATGGGACGCGAGGGTTCCACCTGGGGTGCACTCAGGTTCAATGATGTTGAGATTCCATCAGAATATCTGCTTGGAGAGGTAAATAGAGGGTTTAACATAATTCACGAAGGGTTTGAGCTTGCAAGAAGCATCATCGCGGTTGTCTCTGCTGCCATGGCACTCAGGGCTCTGGATGATGGCATGGATTATATAAAAGAGCGGAAGGCTTTCGGAACTACCATTGGAAAATTTCAGGGAATACAGTTCCAGCTTGCTGAGGACGTTGCAAAGATGGAAGCAGCTCTGACAATGGGATACAGAGCCCTCTGGATGTATGGAGAAGAACAGCAAGAGAGAAGATTCAATAGATTCCAGGTGACAAAGGAAGTTGCGGTTGCAAAACTTCTTTCCACAGTATGGGCTTTTGACGCCATAAATGACAGCCTTCAGTGGCATGGTGCATATGGATACTCCAAGAACAATATGCAGGAGATTGCACTAAGAGCAGTCAGATCTTTCCAGCTGGCCGAGGGATCACGTGAGGTCATGAAAATGATAATTGCGAGAGAATCGCTGGGGCATGAATACTACAGGAAGTGATACAGTGGCAGAAGAGGAGATCTCCATAGACTACTTCAGGAAAATTGACATCAGAACCGCAAAGGTGACAGAGTGCGAAAAGGTTCAGAAATCAAGGCACCTTCTTCGTATTGTTGTCGAAGCGTCCGGCGAAAAAAGACAGATAGTGTCGAGCATCTCTGACTACTACAGCCCAGAAGAGATGGTTGGAAAGACCATTCTTGTTGTCTGGAATCTTGAAAAGGCCACAATTATGGGGCTGGAAAGCCAGGGAATGCTGCTAGCGGTAGAGAAGGATGATTTTCTTTCACTTCTCACCACAGACAGAGAGTCACCTTCTGGGTTGAGAGTGAGCTGATGGATGAACTCGAGAAGTACAGGCCATCCAGAGTTACAGACCTTATTGCCAACCATAAGATCCTTGATGAAATAACGCAATGGCTCCGATCCTGGGAGAACGGAGTCCCAGCCAAAAGGGCCCTCATCCTTCATGGCCCTCCGGGTACAGGAAAAACAACCACGGCCTATGCCATAGCAGGTGAGATGGGGCTTCCTGTAGTGGAGATGAATGCCTCCAATGAGAGGAGTTCCGATTCCATGAAAAGAGTTGCCCTTATGGCATCACTTTACAGAGATCTATCTACCTATGATGAGAATGTGAAGAGAGAATATGACCACATAATCCTCATCGATGAGGCTGACAACATATTTGAGTCCAGGAACAGCAGAGTGGGTGGCGATACCGGAGGCCTCACTGAGCTTGCAAGAATCATTAAATCCAGCAGGTCTCCAATAATTATAACCATGAATGAATTCTATGACTTCAGGAGAAAATCTGCTGGAAAGGATATTGTGGCAAATTCAGTGGTAATTGAGTTCAGGCAGTTTCAGAGGGTAAGAGACACAGATTACAAAAGTTTTAAGCTCTCTCTGCTTCAGCGGATCAGGTATATTGCTGAGAAAGAGGGATTGCAGTTTGATCCATCAGTTGTTGAAAGGGCTATTGAAGTAAATCGTGACGATATAAGGAGCATCATCAATGATTCGCTTTCCTCCTTCTCATATCGTGGGGAAAACGCTTCCGGATTTGAAAGCGGATCAAGGGACAGCGAGACCTCCATATTTGACTGCATGAGGGATACATTCAAGTCAAGGGACTATGACAGGATTCTTCAGGACCTTTTCAATAAGGATTTTGAAACCGAAGACTACCTCATGTGGATTGACGAGAATGCCAGGAGCGAAGCACAGGAGATTGAAGATCTTGAATCAGTTTACGGGCTCATTGCAAATGCAGATATATTTATGGGCAGGGTAATGCACAAACAGCATTACGCCTTCAAGGGTTATGCTGAAGAAATACTGGCCGGGGTCTCATTCGAGATCGCAAAACCAAACACACATTTTGTGAAATACGATTTTCCTAAAAGAATACTGAGAATGTCAAGGATGAGGGATGGAAAGGAAACGAGACGATCTCTTCTA